>VBGV01000144.1 GCA_005880755.1 Chloroflexota bacterium | reverse complement strand
CCACATGATGGAGCTGCAGCGCGGCATCAGCCGCGCCCGCGGCATCGGGCTGGACGCCGAGCTCATCTCCGCCACCGAGGCCGCCCGCTTGATGACCGCGATCACAACCGAGTCCCTGTACGGCGCCGTGTGGATGCCTGGCGACGGCCACCTCGACCCCCACACTGCGACCCATGCGCTGGCCGCGGCAGCGCGCAAGCTCGGGGCTCGCGTGAACACGAACCGGCGCGTCACCGGCATCTCCACGTCAGGTTCCAACGCAGTCGAGTCGGTCAACACAGACGCCGGCCCGATCGAGACCGAGGTCGCGGTGGTGGCGGGAGGCATCTGGGGTCCTCAGATCGCGGCGATGGCGGGCGCCTTCGTCGTGTCGACGCCCGTCGATCATCAACACGCGGCACTGCTCGCCGTGCGGGGTCACGAGATGCCCCACGATATGCCGTGCTTCCGCGATCCGGACAACCTGATCTACGGCAAGGCGGAAGTCGGTGGCATCGTCCTCGGCGGGTACGAGGCGAACCCGGTGGCGCGCTGGATCGACGGGGTGCCATGGGACCACGCCGCCACATCTCTGCCGCCAGACCAGGCGCGATTCGAGCCACTCCTCACGGGCGCGGCCCGCCGTTTCCCATTCCTGCACGAGGCGGGGATCGTGAAACTGGTCTGCCATCCGGACGCGATGACGCCCGACTCGAACCCTCTGGCCGGGCCGGTGCCTGGCGTGACCGGCCTGTATATGGCCGCCGGCCTCTCGCTCAACGGTTTCGGCGGCGCGGGCGGTATCGGACGGTCCCTCGCCGAGCTCATCACGGACGGCGACACCGAGCTCGACCTCTATCCCTACCGGCCGTGGCGGTTCGGACCGGTACATCGCGACTTCCGTTACGCGGCCGAGCTCGCGCGCGAAGCCTACAAGTACTACTACTACCTTCGATATCCCCTCGACTCCGACGAGTGGGGACGCCCGAAGCGGACGAGTGCGCTGCACACGCGAATGCAGGACCTCGGCGCCGTGTTCGGGGTCAAGCACGGATGGGAACGGCCCGACTACTTCCAGCCGGGGAAGCCGTGGCGTCGGGCCGGCGCCGACCAGCGGGGCTTCGGATTCACGCGCCCGCCCTACTTCGACCAGCTCGCCGAAGAGCACCGCGCTTTTCGCGAGCGAGTCGGCATCATCGACATGAGCTCGTTCGGAAAGATCGAGCTCCGAGGGCCGGATGCGCTGCCGCATCTGGAGCGGGTTGCGGGCAACCTCATCGACCGACCCGTAGGGAGCGTCGTATACACGCAGCTGCTCGAGAAAAATGGGGGAATCGTCGCGGACGTGACCATCACGCGTGTGTCCCAGGATCGATTCCAGCTCGTCACGGGCGCGGGCTTCGTGAACAGCGACCTGGGATGGCTGCGACTTCAGGTGAGCGGTGAGTACCCTCAAGTTGGGATACGCGAGACGTCGGACGAGCTCTCGGTCATCGGACTGTGGGGGCCCGATGCACGAGATGTGATGCAGCGAGTCACCGTCGGAGACGTTTCGGACAGCGCTTTTCCGTTCATGACCGCCCAACCTCTTCGCATCGCCAACACGAACCTTCTTGCACAGCGCGTCACCTACATGGGCGAGCTTGGCTGGGAGCTCTACGTCGATCCTGCTTGGGCCGGACAGGTATGGGATCGGTTGATGGATGCCGGACGCGACTTCGGCATCACGCCCGGCGGCTATCGCGTCCTCGACTCCCTCCGCATGGAGAAGGGTTATCGCTACTACGGGACCGACATGGGCCTGCTGGACAACCCGTTCGAAGCTGGGCTGGGCTTCTGTGTGCATCGCGACAAGTGGCCATCCATTCGGCGCGAGGTGTCGCGGCGATTGCGCACCCTTGCGGTCGGCGCCGAAGAGTACGTCCCGATCTATGGCGGGGAGGCGGTGCACAGCGATGGGCGGGTGGTCGGCCGGCTGCGCAGCTGCGCGTACGGCTTCACCGTGCGCAAGAACCTCGCCTACTCGTACCTGCCCGTCGAGCTGAAGCCCGGCGCACAGGTGGACGTGGAGGTTTTCGGTCAGATGGTGCCCGCGGTCGTGACGCAGGACGCGGTCCTTGCCAAACATGAGCTCAAGCAGCGCGCGAGCTGAGGCGGCGGCGGCTCGCGTCTCTCTGTGGAAGGGGCGGCCGGTCACGATCTCGCCCCTATCCGGAGGTCTCACGAACGAGAACTACCTGGTCGAATCCGGCGACAAGCGCTACGTGATGCGGCTGCCAGGGCAATCGACCGAGCTCCTTTCGATCGACCGCGAGAACGAGGTCCACAACACCAAAGCCGCCGCCTCAACTGGGATCGGCCCGCGCGTGCTGGAGCACGTGCCGGAGCAGCAAGTGATGGTGCTGGAGTTCATCCCCGGCCCGACGATGTCCGCCCAGAAGCTGCAGACCCGGCAGATGGTCGCCCGCATGGCGCATTCCTTTCACCGGCTGCACAACGCACCCCGATTCCTTCGCGATTTCAACATGTTCCGGCTGATCGAGACCTACCTGGGCATCGTCGACCAGCACGGCGCGACGATCCCGGGCGACTATCGCGACTGGCTGCCGACTGTCGACCTGATCGAACGCGCGGTCAGCGTCGGAGCGCTGCATCTGGCGCCCTGCCACAACGACCTGCTTTGCGAGAACTTCATCGACGACGGGGTCGCCCTGCGCATCGTCGACTACGAGCTGAGCGGCAACAACGACCCGTGCTTCGACCTGGGCAACACCGCACAGGAGGCGGACTTCGACCACGACCTTCGCGCGGCTTTGTGTGAGTCATATTTCGGCAAGGTCGATCCGCGCCAGCTCGCTCGGATGAACCTCTTCGCGCTCATGTCGGACGTCGGCTGGACGCTGTGGGGCGCCATCCAGGCGAAGATCTCCGCGGTCGACTACGACTTCCACGGCTACTACACGGGAAGGTGGGAGCGAGCGCTTGGGGTGCTGCGCTCCGACCGGGTCCAGGACTGGATGGAGGCGGCGACCAAAACCTCCAATTGACGCGACACCGGGACGGTGCTACGTTCCGCGGCGGTATATCGGTCGCATATCGCCTGGGGAGGGCGATTGAGGGGATTGGATGGCGGTCGCTGAAGCCGTCGCGACTCGATCTCAGAGCGAGGAGGCGTACCAGCGCATCCTCGAACGGATCGTGCGCCTGGAGATGGCGCCCGGATCGGTGGTCAACGAGGCGCGATTGCGGGAAGAGCTCGGGATCGGGCGGACGCCGATCCGCGAGGCCCTGCAGCGACTGGCTCGGGAGAACCTGGTCCGCTCCATCCCCCATCGCGGCACCTTTGTCACCGACGTCAACATCACCGACCTGGCGCGCATCACAGAGGTCCGGGTCGTGCTCGAGGCGCACGCCGCGCGCCTGGCGGCGGAGAAGCTCACGACCGCCGACCGGGAGGCGATCGAGGGGCTGCTGGAGCTGCTCCGGCCCGGCCATGCCACCGACCAGCGCGACCTCATGCACCTCGACCAGCAGATCCACCGGCTGGTCTACCGCAGCGCGCACAACCCCTTCCTCGAGGCAACCCTAGAGCGCTACTTCAACCTCAGCCTCCGCCTGTGGTACCTCGTGCTGGACCGCGAGGTGGGGCTGCGCCAGGCGGTGGACGAGCACGTCGAGCTGCTGCGGGCGATCCTCGCCGGCGACGGGGCCCGCGCCGACGACGTCATGCGCCGGCACGTCACAGGGTTCGAGCGCGAGATCCGCAAAGTGCTCGTGGAGAGCTAGTGTCCAGCACCGGAAATTCCGCTGCAGATTCGCGGCATCGGCGGCCGGTGCCAAGGAGCCGACGAGCACGCGAGGGAGCGCATCCGTCGATGCGCGACCGAGCGCGCGCAGGAGGCGACGCCGGCATCAGCGAAGCCCGGCCGCCTAGGCCGTCGAAGCTGCAAGGAATTTCTGGGGGTGGACACTGATGCCGAAGGTATTTTTCGCGACCGACCTGCACGGATCCGAGGTCTGCTGGAAGAAGTTCCTCAACGCGGCCCGCTTCTACGACGCCGACGTGCTCATCTGCGGCGGAGACATGACCGGCAAAGCGATCGTGCCGATCGTCTCCGAGAACGGTCATTTCAGTGTCACCCTCGGCGGCGAGCATCAGAGCGTCGCGGCCGAGCAGGTCGGCGAGGTCGAGGCCAACATCCGGCGCAAGGGCTACTACCCGCTGCGCATGAGCGTCGATCGCCTGCACGAGCTCGACGGCGACGCGGGCAAACGCGCCGCGTGTTTTCAGGAAGTGATGCTGGAAGGGGTCGAGCGCTGGATGGGCATGGCGGCCGAGAAGCTGCGTGGCTCCGGCATTCGCTGCTTTGTGTCTCCCGGCAACGACGATGAGATGGAGGTCGACGACGTGATCAGGCGGGCCGAGCTCGTCGAGCTCGGCGAAGGTCGGGTGGTCGACGTCGACGGCTTCTCGATGATCTCCACCGGCTGGTCCAACCCGACCCCGTGGAACACGCACCGCGAGGAATCCGAGGAGAAGCTCGGTGAGCGCATCGAGAGCATGGCCTCGAAGGTCGCCGATCCTTCGCGTGCGATCTTCAACCTGCACTGCCCACCGTTCAAGTCAGGCCTCGACGAAGCGCCCGCCATCGACGCGGACCTCAAGCTCCTACATGGCGGCCGCGCGCTGCGCCCGGTCGGCTCGACCGCGGTGCGCGCGGCGATCGAGCGGCATCAGCCGCTCCTGTCCCTCCACGGCCACATCCACGAGAGCAAGGGCGCGATCAAGATCGGCAAGACGCTGTCTATCAACCCAGGCAGCGCGTACGAGGAAGGAATGCTCATGGGGGCGATCATCCAGCTCGACCCCAAGAAAGGAATCAAGAGCTACCAGCTGGTCAACGGATGAAGAGTTAAGGAGGAAGCAAACATGGCGGACACCACGATGGGGACGGCGTCGGGAGCAAGGCCCGCGCTGTTCCTACGCAATGCGACCGGCCTGGTCAAGGCCTGGTCGACGTTCGACGCGTTCATCTATTCGTTCTGGTCGATCAACCTGATCACGCTCGGCCTTTACGGCATGTCCTTCGTGTACACGGTCCCCGACGGCCAGCTGCTGGCGGGGATCCTGTTGTTCGGTGTGCTCGTCACGTTCCTCGTCATCACGTACGCCATGTTGGTGAGTGTGATGCCGCGTACGGGTGGCGACTACGCGTGGCAGAGTCGCGTGCTCGGCGGCGGACTTGGTTTCGTTCTGTCGATCACCGGTTGGTGGTTCACGCTGTTCCTCTGGGCGCCGATCTACGCCAACATCCTGGTCGTCCAGTTCTTCTCTCCGCTGGCCTACACGCTCGGCTGGAGCAGCGTCGCCACGTTCTTCACGAGCCAGACCGGCATCTTCGTCTCCTGCCTGATCGTGCTCGCGTTCGTCGCGATCGTGGTCACGATGGGCATGGAGACCTACGCGCGGATCCAGAAGGTCTGCTTCTGGATCGGCCTCGCGGGACTGGCCGTCGTTTGCGGCCTGCTCCTGTTCTACAGCCAGAGTGACTTCCAGAACGCGTTCAACCGCGAAGCGACGAGCCTGTTCGGCGCGCCGGCGAACGCGTATCAGGGCACGATCGACGCTGCGAGCAAGACATTTGCCGGCTCGAGCTTCGGCACGTTCGCATTCGGCCCATTGCTGCTTCTCCTTCCCTGGCTGGCCTTCTACCTGCTGTGGCCCAACTGGGGCGCGACCCTCTACGGCGAGGTCCGCGGAGCCAAGGACATTCGGAAGCCTTTCTGGAGCATGTTCGCGGGCCTGTGGGTCACGGTGGCCATGGTGGCCGTCGTCGTGCTCCTGATCGACAAGACCATCGGTTGGAACTTCTACCAGTCGGCCAACGCGGCTTACTGGAACAACCTGTTCGCCGTCCAGGGCGCCGTCGCCCCACCGGTTCCGATCTGGCCTTACCCCGTGATGTTCGCGGGATTCCTGGTCGACAACCATCTCTTCCAGGCCCTGCTGATCATCGTGATGGGTCTCTGGTTCTTCGGGTGGGCGGGGACCCTGTTCCTGTCCTCAACCCGTGTCATCTTCGCCGCCGCCTTCGACCGTGTGCTCCCGTCATGGGCGGCCAACATCTCGGCCAAGCGACGGGTGCCCTACGGCTCCCTCGTTTTGATGATCGTGCCGTCGCTCGCGATCAGCGCGATCTACGCCTACAGGCCGACTTTCACGAGCGTATTCCTGGACGCTACTGCCGTCCTGGCCCTGACGTTCTTCGCAACCGTCGTCGCCGCCATCATCCTGCCCTGGCGGCGCAAGGATCTGTACGACGCCTCGCCGATTGCTAACTACAAAGTCGCCGGCGTGCCGGCGATCACCATCGTCGGGGTGATCACAGGCCTGTTCCTGCTGTTCATGTTGTACGAGTGGTCGTTCAACAAGGACAATCTTTACGGCACATCGTTCCAGTCAACGCCGAACTCCGTCTACTACTTCCTGGCCACTTACATCGTCGCGGTCGTCATCTACGTGGCCGCGCGAATCGTCCGGAACCGGCAGGGAATCGACCTTCGCCGCATCCACCACGAGATTCCGGTTGAATAGGATTGTCACGGCCGCCGGGTTGATCCCCGGCGGCCTCTTCTACTAACCCCATGCTGGAATACACGCTCCGCACCTACCAGAGTCCAACCCGCCTCGTGCAGCGACTGGGCGCCATCCAGGAGCTCGGCAGCGAGGCGAGCCAGCTCGGCATGCGGCGTCCCCTGCTCGTCACCGACGCGGGCGTCAAGGCGGCTGGGCTGCTCGAGATCGCGCTCGAATCGCTTCGCCGCTCCGACGTCGAGCCGGTGGTGTTCGACAAGGTCCGCGCCAACCCGGGCGTCTCGCTCGTCGACGAGGGCGCTGCAGAGTACCGATCGCAGGGCTGCGACGGCCTCGTCGCGATCGGCGGGGGAAGCTCGATCGACACCGCCAAGGGCATCGGCGTGGTCGCCGCGCACAAGGGCAGCATCGTCGAGTACGAGTGGGGCCACAGCCCAATCGAGTCGCGGATCCCGCCCATGATCGCGGTGCCAACCACGGCCGGCACGGGCAGCGAGGTCACGCTCTGGGCGGTGATCACCGACCCCAAACGGAAGATCAAGTTCAACGTCGGGGGTACGCCGCACATCGCGTCCTGGGTGGCGGTCATCGACCCCGAGCTGACCGTCAAGCTGCCGCCGCCGGTCACCGCGGGCACCGGCATGGACGCCCTGGCCCACGCGGTCGAGTGCTTCACGATGTCCTACCACCAGCCGTTCACCGACGCGGTGGCGCTGCTCGCGATGGAGTACGTCGCGAAGTATCTACGCGTCGCGTTCTCGCAAGCCAACAACCTGGAAGCGCGCTACCACATGAGCGCGGCGGCGATGCTGGCGGGACTCGCGTACGGGACCGATTCGGCCGGGGCCGCGCACGCCATGAGCCAGACCGCGGGAGGCGTCCATGACGCTCCCCATGGCGCGCTGACGGCGCGGCTGCTCGGGCCCGTCATGGAGTACAACCACTCGGGCGAGCCCGAGCGCTTCGCGCGCATGGCGGCCGCATTCGGGCTCGACGTACGCGGCGTGTCGACGTGGCGCGCCGCGGAGATGGCGGTCGAGTACGTCCATGAGCTGACTCGCGACGTCGACATCCCGAGCATGCAGGAGCTTGGCTTCGGAGAAGACGAGATCCCGATGCTGGCCGACAAGGCCTTCGCCGATCCCCAGACGATCGGCAACCCACGGGACGTGGACGCGGCGGCGTATCGGCGCATCTACAAGCAGGCCTTCGACCTTGGAAACAAAAACGGAGCCAGGTAAATGACCATCGACGTAGCCAAGTCCGTGAAGAAGATGTTTGTCGACGGTAAGTGGGTCGAGTCCGAGAGTGGCGAGCTCTTCGATGCCGACAGCCCGGCGACGGGCGAGATCATTGCCCAGGTCCCAAAGGGCACCCGCGCGGACGCGCAGCGTGCCGTGGAGGCCGCGCATCGGGCGCGGGCGTCGATGGCCGGGCTCAAAGGATTTGAGCGCTCGAAGCGGCTGCATCGGATCGCCGAGGCGATCGAAAAGCGCAGCGATGAGCTGGCGCGGCTGCTCACGCTCGACCAGGGCAAACCGCTCAAGGCCGAGGCGATGGGCGAGGTCGCCGAAGCCGTCGAGTACTTCCGCATCGCGGCCGAGGACCTCAAGCGCCTGGAGGGCCGGGTCCTTCCGTCTGCAAGCCCGACCAAGCTGGTGCTGGCGCGGCACTACCCGCGCGGCGTGTACGGGATCATCACGCCCTGGAACTGGCCGCTGACGATGGCCGCCGAGCTGATCGCGCCTGCGCTCGCCGCCGGCAACTGCGTCGTCTGGACGCCCGCCTCATCGACCAGCGTGATCTCGGTCGCGCTGATGGAGTGCATGGCCGAGGCGGACTTTCCGGCCGGTGCGCTCAACCTGGTGACGGGACCCGGGGCCGAGGTCGGCGATGAGGTTGCGGGGCATCCGCTGGTCGACGGGGTGGGTTTCGTCGGGTCGACCGAGACCGGCGCCTCGGTCGCCAAGCGCGCGGCGGGCAAGCACGTGATGCTCGAGCTTGGCGGCAACGGTCCGCAGGTCGTGTTCGCGGACGCCGACATCGGCAAAGCTGTCGAGGGGGCAATCGTCGGCTGCTACCTGTGCGCCGGCCAGAGCTGCACCGCGGGTGAGCGCATCCTCGTCGAAGAGCCTGTCCGCGACGAATTCGTGGCGCGCCTGGCCGACGCTGCGCGTGCCCTCCGCCTGGGCGATCCCTTCGCGGACGACACGACCCTCGGACCATTGAACAACGAGGGCGTGGCGACCAAGATGGACCAGCACATCGCCGACGCGCTGAAGCATGGAGCCAAGCTCGTGCTCGGCGGCGAGCGCGCGAAAGGCTTCCCGACGCGTCTCTACTACCACGCGACGATCCTCGACGGGGTGGAGCCGACGATGCGGGTGAGCCGCGAGGAGACGTTCGGCCCGATCGCTCCCATCATCAAGTTCCGCGACGAGAAGCACGCGCTCGAGCTGGCGAACGACTCCCCGTACGGGCTGCTCGGCGCGGTGTACACAAAGGACCTGTCGCGCGCCCTTCGATTTGCTGACCAGCTCGAGACCGGCTGGGTGAACATCAACGAGTCGACGAACTACTGGGAGGCGCACCTTCCCTTCGGCGGCCGGGCCGGCAAGAAGAGCGGGATCGGGCGCGTGGGCGGACGTTTCGCCCTCGAGCAGATGACGGACCTCAAAACGATCGTGATCGAGATCTCGCCCGAGTGACATCCAACGGACCCCTGCCAGAAAAACCACTGGCAGACACGATCGCTGAGGCCGAGCGCGTGGCCGAGGCCGCCAAGGCACAGAAGCTCGGCGTCAAGCTGCTCGGTGGCGCCGGCATCCACCTGCACTCGCCCAGCGCGCACCACGCCCCGCTCAGGAGGAGGTACGGCGACCTCGACTACGTGATCTCGACGAAGGACCGCAAGCGGGCCCTTGCATTTTTTCCATCGCTCGGCTACGAGGCGAACGACCGCTTCAACCTCATGCAGGGCGATCGCCGCCTGTACTTTTTCGACGGGAGCAACGGCAAGCAGGTCGACGTCTTCATCGACGTGATCCGGATGTCGCACGTGATCGACCTCCGTAGCCGGCTCGGCCATGAGGGGCCATGCGCGAGCCCGTCCGACCTTCTCCTGAGCAAGCTTCAGATCTACGAGGTCAACCGCAAGGACATGGTTGACCTGACCGCCCTTCTGCTCGACCACCCGATCCAGAGCCAGGACGATGAGGCGATCGACGCGACATATATCGCGAAGCTCGCTGCCGAAGACTGGGGGATTTACCGAACGCTGCAGATCAACATCGGCAAGCTGCGTCACACCGTCGACGAGCTCGACGTGGACAGGGAGCTGGTGAACTCACGCCTGGACGAGCTGTGGGCCGTGGTCGAGGCGCAGCCGAAGCCACTCAAGTGGCGGATGCGGGCGCAGGTCGGCGATCGGATGCGCTGGTACGAGCTCCCCGAAGAGGTCCGCTCGCCTTACCAACCCGAATGACACTGCCGGCACACGCCCGGTGCGTCGTGATCGGATGCGGCATCGTCGGCAACAGCGTCGCCTATCACCTGACGCGCCTGGGCTGGGGCGACGTCGTCCTGCTCGACAAGGGACCGCTGCCGAATCCCGGCGGTTCGACCGGCCACGCCTCGAACTTCATCTACCTGGTCGACCACTCCAAGGAGATGACCGCGCTGACCATGGACAGCGTGCGCCAGTACCAAGAGCTGGGCGTGTTCATCCAGTCCGGGGGCATCGAGGTCGCACGCACCAAGGAGCGGATGCAGGAGCTCACCCGGCGCATGGCTTCCGCTGGTTCATGGGGCATCGAGGGGGTCTCGCTGCTCAATCCAACGCAGGTCAAAGAGCTCGTGCCATACATCGACGAGTCCATGATCCTGGGCGGTTTCAGCACCGCGGGCGTGGGCGTGGTCGACTCTCTGCGGGCGGGAACGCTGATGCGCGAGAAGGGCCAGGCCGCGGGCGCGCTGCACGTGGCGCCTAAGACTGAGGTCACCGGCATCGACGTCGAGCATGAACGGGTGCGTCGCGTGCGGACGACCGACGGCGATATCGAAGCCGAGACAGTCGTCATCACTTGTGGCGTGTGGAGCCCACGGGTTGCGCGCATGGCCGGAGCGCGTATCCCTCTCACGCCGGCGGTGCACCAGATGATCGACATCGGCCCGGTGCCGCGATTTCGCGGGGCGAAGTCTGACATCGAGCACCCGATCGTCCGCGACATGGACACCAACATGTACGAGCGTCAGGCGGGTGGCGACCTGGAGATCGGCTCCTACGCCCACCGTCCCATCCTTTACGACCCGGAGGACCTGCCGCCGGTGGAGCAGGCCGCGCTGTCGCCGACCGAGTTCCCCTTCACCCAGGCCGACTTCGAAGAGCAGATGCAGCACGCGCTCGAGCTCATGCCTGAGATCGTCGGCGACGAGTCGGTGGGCGTGAAGTACGCCATCAACGGCATCCTGTCGCTGACGCCTGACGGAATGCCGGTGCTCGGCGAGTCGCCGGACGTGAAGGGGCTGTGGTCCGCCGCCGCCGTGTGGGTGAAGGAAGGACCCGGCACCGGCAAGGCTCTCGCCGAATGGATGGTGCATGGGGAGTCGGAGATCGACCTCCACTCCTCCGATATCGCGCGTTTCCACGAACATCAGAAGACGCGCGCGCACGTGCGCGCGAGGGCGGCCGAAGGTTTCAACAAGACCTACGGCATCGTCCACCCGAGCGAGCAGTGGGCCTCGAACCGCAACATCCGGCTCGCGCCGTTCCACGCGCGCGAGCGCGAGCTGGGCGCCGTGTTCTTCGAGGCGGCCGGCTGGGAGCGCCCGCAGTGGTACGAGTCGAACGCGCCGCTGCTCGAAGAGTTCGGCGACCGCATCACGCGCCGCACGTCCGAGTGGGAGTCCCGCTGGTGGTCGCCGCTGATCAACGCCGAGCACCTCGCGATGCGCGAGCGGGCCGGGCTCTTCGACCTGTCAGCCTTCACGGTCTTCGACATCGTGGGGCCGGGAGCGCTTGCGTCGGTGCAGTGCGCGGCGCTGCGCCAGATGGACGTCCCGGCCGGACGTGTGGTCTACACGCCGGTGCTCAGCCCCAACGGCGGCTTCAAGTCGGACCTCACGATCATGCGGTTGGGCGACGAGCACTTCCGGGTCGTCACCGGTGGCGCGGCGGGGATGGCGGACAAGAAGTGGTTCCGCGACCAGATGGTGGGCGGTGCCGAGCTGGCGGACATGACCTCATCGATGACCACGATCGGCTTGTGGGGCCCGCGCGCACGCGACATCCTCGCCGACACTACGTCGGACGACGTCTCCAACGAGGGCTTCAAGTTCGGCAGCTGCCGGACGATCGAGGTCGGCACGCAGCGCGTCCTGGCGTCGCGCATCTCTTATGTCGGCGACCTCGGCTGGGAGCTTTACGTCCCAATCGAGCAGGGCTTGAAGCTGTGGGACACGCTGTGGGAGGCGGGGCGGCCGCACGGCCTGGCGGCCTGCGGGATCGGGGTATACGGGACGACCGGCAGGCTGGAAAAGTGCTACCGCGCGCACGGCAACGAGCTGGAGACCGAGTACAACGTGGTCGAGGCGGGGATGACGGCGCCTCGCGTGAAAGAGGAGGACTTCATCGGCAAGGCGGCGCACCTGCGTCATCGCGAGGAGGAGCCGGCGGCGATCATGTGCACGCTCACGGTCGACGACCACCGCTCGAAAAGCGGCGAAAAGCGCTACATGCTCGGCCGCGAACCAATCCTGACCCGAGACCGAAAGCGGATCGTCGACCGCCTTGGTCGAGGCTCCTACGTGACCAGCGCCGGCGCGGGGCCGTCGGTGGGCAAGCACATCCTGATGGCCTACCTCACGCCGGAGCACGCCGTCGTGGGCAACCGGCTGCTCGTCGAGTACATGGGCGAGCGCTACCCGGTCACGGTCGCGGTCGCCGGGGCGACCCCGCTTTTCGATCCCGAGAACACACGTATTCGGGCCTAGGTGATGCGCATCGCCGTCTGCATCAAACGAGTGCCGATCACTGGTGGGCGCATCCTCCTCACTGACGACGCACGAGCGATCAACACGCAGCACCTCGGCTTCACGATGAGCCCCCACGAGGAATGCGGCGTCGAGGAGGCTGCGCGGTTGATCGAGGCGAACAGGGGCGATTCGGTCGTCCTGACGCTGGGCCCGCCTGAGGCCGTGGAGCAGCTCCGGGACGCGATGGCGCTGGGCGTCGACCGCGCGATTCACCTCCAGACCGACGGCCAGGAATGGGACGCTGAGGCGACGGCGTCAGCGCTGCTAGAAGCGATCAGTGCGGATGAGGCGGCCAACGGTCCTTTCGACCTCATCTTCTTCGGCAATGAGTCCGCGGACTCGGGTGGTTTCCAGGTCGGGATCCGCGTCGCCTACTCGCTCGGGCGCCCGTGCGTCACTGGTTTGAAGAAGGTCACGCTCGAGGGCTCGTCTGTGCGCTGCGAGCAGGAGGTCGAGGGCGGGCGAGACGTGTACGTCGTGCCGCTCCCGGCGGTGCTCACGGTGAAAGAAGGCCTCAACCTCCCACGCTACCCCTCGGTTCCAGGCAAGATGCGCGCCCGCTCCAAACCGGTTGCGGTCACCACTCCGACGCGCCCGGCGCCGCGCCTCGAGCTTGTGCGACTCGCGGTCCCAGCTGGCCAGGGCCGCCGCGCCGAGTCGCTTGGCATCGGCGCCACGGCGGCACCGGCGGTGGTTGAAGTTCTCCGTCAGGCGGGTGTGTTGTGAACGTCCTCGTCCTGATGGAATCGGGAGATCCCTCGCGGCAGGCGCTCACGCTCGCGCGCAAGTTTGGAGACCCACGCTCCGTGCGGATGGATGCTATCCAGCCTTTCGCACCCGATGCGCTCGCCGCCGCGTTGGCGCTGGCGGCCGACCAACTCAACGTGTCGGCTGTGTTCGCAGCGGGTACGGATCGCGGCAACGAGGTCATGGCCCGCCTGGCCGCGCGTACGGGCCTGCCGTTTGCGGCCAATTGCATCGCCGTGACGCCGGGCGACCCGGTCGAGGTGACGCGCCTGAGGTGGGGCGGCAGCCTGCTCGAGGAAGGACGCCTGCACAGTCCGCGCGCGCTAATCACAGTCGCGCCGCACACCGTTCCGGCCGACACAGGACCTGCACCGGCCGAGCTCGACCTGAAGCCCTCGGCGGGAAGCGACCTCGTGGTCCGGGTTTCCGACCATGTTGCGCCGGCAAACGGCGGTGTATCGCTGACGACCGCGAAGGTGATCGTCAGCGGCGGCCGCGGTGTCGGATCAAAAGAAGGCTTCGCGATCATCGAGGAGCTGGCGGGCCTGCTGGGCGCGGCCGTCGGCTGCTCGCGCGCGGTGACGAGCGCCGGCTGGCGTCCGCACACGGACCAGGTCGGCCAGACGGGGACCAAGGTCGCGCCCGAGGTCTACATCGCGTGCGGCATCTCCGGCGCGACGCAGCACATGGCCGGCCTGAAGGGCGCCAAGCGGATCGTGGCGATCAACTCCGACCCGCAGGCGCCGTTGATGCTCAACGCCGACTACACCGTGACGGGTGACCTGAAGGAGATCGTGCCGGCCATCACCGCCGAGATCCGCAAACGCAAGTGATCGTCATGCAGGCAATCGTGCTGGCCCTGGCGCTCGCGGTTGCGATCGCGCTCTTCGGCCGCCGCGCATGGTCGCTCTACCGGCTGCTGCGCTCCGGCAGGCCGGCGGCGCGCTTCGATGACGTGCCGGCGCGAGCCCGCGCCGAGGCGACGGTTGTGGTCGGCCAGAGCAAGCTGCTGCAGCGGTTGCTCCCGGGTTTGATGCACGCTGCGATCTTCTGGGGCTTCCTGGTCCTCTTCCCCACGATCGTCATCGCCATGATCGGCGCGGTCGACCCGCATTCGACCCTGCCGTGGCTCGGCGCGCAGGGCTGGTACGCATTCTTGGTCGACAGCTTCGCGGTGCTCGTCCTGGTCGGCGTGATCGCGGCCTTCGCCATCCGCAAGGTCCAGAAACCAGCTCGCTTCAAAGGCAGTCACCTGGGCGAGGCGGACCTGATCCTCGCGTTGATCGCGGGCATCGTCACCACGCTGCTCCTCTGGCACGCGTCGCAGATCGCGCTGCACCTGAACGATTACCCGGCGCAGTGGGCGCCGATATCCAATGCACTTTCGAATGCCATCTCCCCTGTCGCGCCGGTGCTCGAGCGCGTGGCGGTATGGGCTCACGTGCTCATCATCCTTTCCTTCCTCGTCTATCTGCCCTACTCGAAACACCTGCACATCCTGGTCGCGGCCTTCAACGTCTATTTCGGAAGAACACGTTCGCGCGGCCGCATCGAGCCCATCGATTTCGAGAAGCCCGAGGCCGAGATCCGCTTCGGGTCGGCGCGCGTAAGCGACATGACGTGGAAGCAGATGCTCGACACGATGTCTTGCACGGAGTGCGGACGCTGTCAGGACGTCTGCCCCGCCTACAACACCGGCAAACCGCTCTCGCCGAAGCTGCTGATCATGAACTTGCGCGACCACCTGTTGAGCCAGTCGGAGGCGCCGATCGTGCCCAACGCCGTGATCGATGACGTCGTGTGGGACTGCGTGACGTGCGGCGCCTGCGTCCAAGAGTGCCCGGTGGGCATCGAGCACATCGACCATGTGATCGACCTGCGTCGCAACCTGGTGATGGTCGAATCGCGATTCCCGGATGAAGCGGGCGCGATGCTGCGGGACGTCGACCGCACCTCGAATCCCTGGGGCAAGCCTCAGGCCGATCGCATGCAGTGGGCGGAGGGACTTGGCGTTCGCGTCCTCCAACCCGGCGAGCGCGCCCCAGACGTCCTGTTCTGGGTCGGCTGCGCGCCGGCGTTCGACGAGCGCGCGCGCAAGGCGGCCGTCTCGACCGCCAAGTTGATGCAGATGGCCGGGGTCGACTTCGCGGTCCTCGGACCCCGCGAGGCGTGCACCGGAGACCCCGCCCGACGAATGGGCGACGAGTACACGTTTCAGAGGCTGGCGGGGGAAAACGTCGCGACATTGAACGATGGCGGGGTGAAGAAGATCGTCACGACCTGCCCGCACTGCTTCAACACGATCGGCAACGAATACCGGGACTTCGGAGGCACTTACGAGGTCGTCCATCACACCCAGTTCCTGGCCGACCTGGTCAACGAAGGCAAGCTCGCGCCGATGCCGAGCGAACGAACGATCACTTACCACGACTCGTGCTACCTGGCGCGGCACAACGACGTCCGCGAGGCGCCGCGTGAACTGGTGTCAGCGGTCGGCCAGGCCGTCGAAATGCCGCGCAACCGCGAGCGGACCTTCTGCTGTGGCGCGGGCGGCGCGCGCATGTGGATGGAGGAAAAACGCGGACGGCCGATCAACCAGGAGCGAGTGCGAGAGGCGGTCGCGACCGGAGCGGAGACACTCGCGGTGGCATGCCCGTTCTGCACGGTCATGCTCGACGACGGGGTACGCGAGACAGGCGCGAAGCTTCAGGTCTTCGACCTGGCGACCCTGCTGGCGGAGGCCGTTGAGCGCAGGCGGGCGCTGGCGACCTGATCGCACAAGGAACAGGGCTTGGGTGGTTCAGGCGGGCGGGGAAAGGACTAGGAAGATGGCGTGCGAGGGCGGGGCCTTGGCGGCCGAGAAGGCAGGTCGGGGAAGTAAATACGGCATCTTAGACCTTGACATTTCGCACACTTGTTTGTATGCTATACTCATGATCCTCGCGGAGCGTCTGCGCACCGCCGACGACGTTGCTCATGAGCTGATGGAGACCGAGCGCCTCGTCGATCTCCTTCAGCTCAAGGCGGCGCGCCTCGCGGCCGCGCTGGCGGAAACGAAGCTCTGGGACGAGGCGGGCTTCAACAACCCCGGCGACTGGATGCGCTTCCACTGTCATCTCACGAACAACGTGGCCTGGGACCGAATCGCGGTCGGCAAGCGCCTCGGTCAGATGCCGGAGTCGGAGCAGGCTCTCTACGACGGTGACATCGGCTATGCCCATCTGAGGGTCATGGCGCGGACGGCGGATGCGGTCGGCGCGAAGGCCTTCGATGAATCAAAGCTGCTGCCGCTGGCGCGCGAAAACTCGCCCGGAAAGTTCTATTACAAGTGTCTGCACTACCGGCACGCGGTCGACGCCAAGGCGTACTCGGATGAACAGTCAGAGCTGGTGGAGAACCGGCGGCTGTCATTGAGCACGGCTGAGGACGGCTGTCTGCTCATCAGCGGAGTCCTTGACCCGGTTGGTGGCGCGGCAGTGCGGACCGCGCTGGAGCCGCTGGCGCGCAAGTCTGGCGTCGGCGACGATCGCGGGCTCGAGCAGCGCTACGCGGACGCGTTGGTCGAGCTCGCTCACGGCGGCAAACCCGCCAACCTGCAGGTGACGGCCACGGTCGAGACCTTGAAGGGCCTGGCCGGCGCAGCGGCCGGAGAGATGGAGTTCTCGCTTCCTCTTTCCTCGACCACCATCGAGCGCATGGCGTGCGACTGCAGCGTGACGCGAGTGTTGCTGAGCCAGGAGTCGGTCGTGATCGACCTCGGCCGCTCGAAGCGTGTGATCTCGGGGCCGGCGATGCGAGCACTTAAGTCACGCGATGGCCATTGCCGGTGGCCCGGATGTGAGCGCCCTGCCTCCTGGTGCGACGGTCATCATGTCGTCCACTGGATCCGCGGTGGCGAAACCGACCTCGACAATCTGGTCTTGCTGTGTCATCGGCACCACTGGAAAGTCCACGAAGGTGCATGGCAGCTGGTCATGACAGCTGACGGTCGAGTGGTTCCGATCGCACCGACGATCACGTTCGGTCGGGCACGCGGACCGGACTAGAAACTAGGCGACTCGAAAAAGGACTCGGTTGGCGGACGGGTCCGTCGCGGCCAGGCCGTCAGCCTCTTCGGCGAGTGACACGTCTCCATGCTCCAGGCGACCGATGACGTCATCGAGGTCGCGCTGGGTTGGCAGCTCGATCGCGTAGCGGCGCAAGCCGGCCGAGCCGGGAGGGGCCGGTTGCGCGCCCTGGCCCGCCCACGTGTTCAGACCCACATGGTGGTGATATCCACCGGCCGACACAAATCCGACGCCAGGCACATGACCCATGACATCGAAGCCGACGAGGTTGTGGTAGAAGCGAAGGGCATCTTCGACGTCCGCGACATGGAGGTGTATGTGACCCATCTTCGTGCCGGCCGGCATTGACTCATCCAGCCGGTCGTCCTCGCGGAGGTGGCTGAAGAGCTCCTCGAGGTCGATCGGGTCGCGGCCGCTTCGCGGATTGCCATTTTTGTCGTAAGCGACGAACGTGCCGTTGGCGAACCCCATCGTGCCGTCTTCGGGCGACTCGGTATAGATCTCGATCCCATTGCCATCCGGGTCCCAGAGGTAGTTCGCCTTGGTCATGACGTGGTCGGTGGGGTACTGGTCCCACTGCAGACGCGCCAGGCGCGCGATCACGCGGGCCAGCTCCCGCCGGTCGGGCACGACGATGGCGAGGTGGTAAAGCCCGGACCTTCGGGGGACGACCGGCCGCTCCGCGTCGGGATGCAGCACCACGAGCTCGCGTCCCGCCGCCCCGAGCCGGATCTCCGACCCCATCGAGGCAAGCGGTGTCAGCCCGATGTAGTCGCGGTAGAACCCGAGGGCACGGTCGCGGTCGGTGACGCCGAGCTCGACGGCGCCCACCCCGGTTTTGGCGGCGATCGACTGCGTCTTCATCACACCATTGGTACCCAACCGCGGCTGGACCTATTCAGCTCAGGCCGACTATGTCGCCCTTTTCGTCGATGTCGATCCTGGCCGCGTTGGGGTGCGACGGCAGGCCTGGCATCGTCCGCATCTCCCCGCAGATCGGGTAGATGAAGCCCGCCCCGACCGAGGCCCGCACCTCGCGCACGCGCAGCTGCCAGCCCGTCGGCGCGCCCTTGAGCGCCGGGTCCGACGAGATCGAAAGGTGGGTTTTGGCCACGCAGACGCCGAGCCGGCCGAACCCATTGCGCTCGTACGAGTCGAGCTGCGCGGCGGCGTCCTTCTGGTACTCGATGCTGCCCGCGCCGTACACCTTCGTCGCGATCGTCTCGATCTTGTCGCGCAGGCTCATGTCGTCCGGATAGAGGAAGTGGAACGAGCTCGGCTCGTTCGCCGCCTCGACCACCGCCTCCGCCAGCTCGACCGCGCCCTTGCCCCCTTCGCTGAAGTTCTGGCACACCGCGGAGCGGACGCCGAGCTCGTCCGCGATCTCGCGCACCGCCGCATGCTCCGAATCGTGGTCGCCGGGGAAGGCGTTGATTGCGATCACCGGCGTGACGCCGTGCAGCTTGATGTTCTCGACCTGCTTGCGCAGGTTCGGTGCCCCGGCCCACACGTCATCTGGGCTCTCTTTCAACATCTCGGGCGGAAGGGGTTTGCCCGCCACGACTTTGAAGCGGCCCGAGTGAACCTTCAAGGCGCGGACGGTGGCGACGATGACCGCGGCGTCCGGCGACAGGCCCGACGCGCGGCACTTGATGTTGAAGAAGCGCTCGGCGCCCATGTCGGCCGCGAACCCGGCTTCGGTGACCAGGAAATCACCGCAGTGGATGCCCATCAGGTCCGCGATCACCGACGAGTTACCCGTCGCGATGTTGCCGAACGGCCCGGCGTGGACGAGGACGGGTGTGTTCTCGAGGGTCTGGAGCAGATTTGGTTTGATTGCGTCTCGGAGGACGACGGTCATCGCTCCCGCCGCGTGCAGCTCCTCGGCGGTGATCGGCTTGCCGTCGGTCGTGTTGCCGATCACGATCCGTCCGAGCCTCTTGCGCATGTCCTGCAGCGACGTGGTCAGCGCCAGGACAGTCATGACCTCGGACGCGGCCGTGATGTCAAACCCTGTCTGCCGGATGACGCCGTCTTCGTGCGCACCGAGGCCGACGATGATGTTGCGGAGCACGCGGTCGCTGACGTCGATCACGCGCCGCCACGTCACGCTGTCGCGGTCGACCAGCGCCTCGTGATGGTAGATGTGGTTGTCGATCATGGCCGCGAGCAGGTTGTGCGCCGCCGTGATGGCGTGCATGTCGCCGGTCAGGTGGAGGTTCAGTCGCTCCATCGGGACCACCTGGCTGTAGCCGCCGCCGGCAGCTCCGCCCTTGATGCCGAATGTCGGACCCATCGAAGGCTGGCGAATCGCAATCGTCGACCGTTTGCCGATGTGAGACAGCGCCTGTCCGAGGCCGACGGTCGTCGTCGTCTTGCCTTCGCCGAGTGGGGTCGGCGTGATCGCCGAGACGACGACGTACTTGGCCTTGGGCCGGCCTCTCAACTCGTCGATCGCCTCGAGCTTGATCTTCGCAACGTCGTTTCCATATGGCTCCAGGAGGTGCGGCCCGATGCCCATCCTGGCCGCGACCTCGGGCATCGGCAGCAAGCGCGCATGGCGCGCGATCTGGAGATCGGTCGGAAACTCAACCTTCACCACATAACTCCTCTCATTCAGCAGTCGCCCTGCGCGCGACCGGCGTCAAGCGCGCGAGCATCTCGCGGCGCCACCTCTCCGTCGGCTCGATCTCGTTGAACGTGAACACGTGAAGACCCGCGATCCGGCGACCGGGCTGCGCGATCTCGGGCATCAGCGCCCCGAGGAAGCGCCCAGGGTCATAGCCGCCAGGGCGGAACATGCGAGCCAACCAGCTGGGGTGGCCGCGCAGGAAGCGCGCAGACTCCGCGACGCCGATCTTGGCCGAAAGGCGCAACAGCCGCGCGGGGTCTGCGACGCCGGCCATTCCGATGTGGATCGGCAGCTGGACGCCCCGGCGCCGCACGCGCTCCACCCAGCGCTTGACGGTCGCCGGATCAAAGCTCAGGTTGCTGACGATGTAGCTCGCTATGCGGCGCTTGTCCCACATCGCCTGGATCGTGACGTCGTCGTGAATGAAGGGGTGGCTCTCGGGATATCCCGTGACGCCGATCTCGGTCAGGCTGTGGTCCGGCGGCAGCGCCTCGAGCAACGACATCGAGTCCGGGAACTGTCCGGCCGGCTCGCGCGCGTCGCCCGCAATGACAAACACGTTCTGGATGCTCGCCGCCTTCAGCGCCTCGAGGATCTGGCCGAGCTCGGCTCGGTCACGGATCAGGCGCGCCGAGAGGTGCGGGACGGCGCGGTAGCCGAGCTGGCTGAGGCGCGCGGCGAGCTGGACGGTCGCAGGCAGTCCGCGACGGGGCGAGGCGGTAACGGCGAGCGTGACCTCTTTCGGCACGTAGGCCGCAACCAGGTCGAGGACGTCGTCGGTCGGAAAGATCTCGTAGCGCGGCGTGCGGAGGAACTCGGCCAGCGCCTGCCCCACACTCAATCCACCGAGCGGCCTCACCATGCGACCAACTCCGCACTCTACGCTACAGTCGCGCTGTACGCAACGAACCCTGACTCAAAACGGCTGAGGAAGAAGCAGGAGCGCGTTGCGGTCGAGCGGGGTTCCCGAGTACCCCGAGTCGAAGCCCCTGACCGGCACGTTGCCGGCCAGCTCGCGGTGCAGGCCGGCCAGGCCTTCCCCGTCGTGATCGAGCATGGTGCAGGCGATCCCGAGCTTGCCGCCGCCGGCCTGGAACAGCTCGATCAGGCGGGCCTGACACGGCCAGTCGACGAGCGAGCTGGTCGTCACCTCCCAGAAGCCATGGCTGCCGCCGCCCGAGGTGCCTCGTGGCGTGATCCGGTTTGCGTGGATATGGCCGTTCAGCCAGAGCACGACGTTGCGAAATCGCAGCAGCAGGTTCAGCAGCGCGTCCGCGCGACGCTCGGCTCGGGGGTTCGACAGGGTGTCGTATCCGTGGTGGGAGAGGATGACGACGTAGCGGTCCGCGTTCCTGGTCCGGGCATTTGAACCGTCGCGTGTCTGGAACGACGAATGGACCTCCTCGAGCTTGCGCTCCAGCCAGTGCAGCTGCGCCGCGTCAATGCTTCCGTCCGCGCCACCCGCATCGCACACGGTGTCGAGCGTGATGTAGCGCACAGCGCCCTCGTCATGCGCGTAGTACGCGTCGGTGGTGAAGCCGTGCCCGCCGTTACGGACGTGCGCGTCGACGAACTCGGCCCGCGAGATGGGCCTGCGCTCGGGGTCGGCGGCGACCTCCACCGAGGCACCGGCGAGAAACTGCTCGGGGTGCTGCACGAAACGTTCCACCACACCGTCCGGTTCCAGGCCGGTCGGAGGCTCGATCGCCTTGCGCGACCCGGTCATCGCGCGAGCGAGCACCTCGGACACGACACCGACCCCCTGGCAGACCTCTTCGTGGTTGCCGTAGCAGCCGAGCCACGGGACGCGTATGCCATCCGTCCGAAAGGGCTGCATCGCTTCGTCGAGTAATCCAGGATGTTGCGGAAACCCAAGCCCATCCTGGTAC
The DNA here is from genome assembly GCA_005880755.1 of Chloroflexota bacterium. Taxonomy (GTDB): domain Bacteria; phylum Chloroflexota; class Dormibacteria; order Dormibacterales; family Dormibacteraceae; genus 40CM-4-65-16. The sequence continues at coordinate 3,895 of VBGV01000144.1, read as the reverse complement.
AGGTCGCCCTGCGGCGGGCCGTCGGGCTTCCAGAAGATCTGGCCCGGCCAATCGGCCCGCTGCACCCCGTCGTAACCGGGGGCGCCGGAATCCGGACGCACCATGCCTCCGTCCAGCAGCGCGAGGAAGTTCGTTAGCTCGTTGCGCTGCGTGTTGTCGATCGCGTCGCCGGTCATCGCGACGAGCTGCACCGCGTCGAGGTTGTTGATCATGCGCACCATGGCCGCGATCGCGTGCATGTTCAACGTCTCCTGCGGACGGTGCATGGTGATGAGCTCGCGAAACCGTGGATCTCGCGCGTAACGATTGACCCACTCGAAGCGAGCCGGGGACTGGGCGTCGGTCACGTGAAGATCCGTCAGGTGCACGATGCGGGCGATCGCCTCGCGCTGCGGCGCAGCCGCGCCGGACGCGAGGTCGGTCCGGACGATGTGAGGCTCTGAGTCCAGCTCGACCACGGAGCGGTACACAGCCCGCGACCCAGATCGCACGACCGGGCCGGCGCCGAGCTGTCGCCGCGACTTCACGAAGCGGTGGCGACGGGCTCTTCCCTCTGGATGAGTACGGGGTCCGAGCGCAGCTCGAGCCGGACCTTGGTCCCCGCTGGGTACTGGGACGCGGCCGACGTCGGCATCTGCGCGAGCACTGTCGTGTCGCCGAGGTCGACGGTGACGCGACTGACGGCGCCGAGGAAGGCGACCGTCAAAACGGCCCCGACGAGCGGTCCTTCCTCCGCATCGGCTCTACTCGCCAAACTCACTGCTTCAGGCCTGACGAGCGCGGTGGCCGGACCGTCCGCGATGTCGGGCTGGACGAGCGGCAGCCGCACCCCGCGAACTTCGACCGCGCCGCCCTTGACCGTGCCGGCGAGGCGGTTGGTGAGTCCAACGAACTCGGCCACGAACGGAGTGGCGGGACGCGTGTAGACGAGGGTCGGAGGGCCGAGCTGTTCCAGGCGTCCCGACTGCATGACGCCCACGCGATCGGCGATCGCGAGCGCCTCCTCCTGGTCGTGGGTGACGAATAGCGTCGTGATGCCGACCTCGAGCTGGATGCGGCGGATCTCATCCCGCAGGCGCGCGCGCACCTTCGCATCGAGGGCTGACAGCGGCTCGTCCAGAAGCAGCACCTGCGGCCGGATGGCGAGCGCGCGTGCGAGTGCAACGCGCTGCTGCTGTCCGCCCGACATCTGGTTGGCGTAGCGGTTGGCAACGCGGCCGAGCCCGACCAGCTCGAGCGCCTCGAGCGCGCGCTTCTTTCTCTCCGCGGCGCCGACCTTGCGCATCTGCAGCCCGAAGGCGACGTTCTCCCACGCGACCATGTGCGGAAACAGCGAGTAGGCCTGGAAGACCATGCCGACGTTGCGCCGGCTCGTCGGCAGCCCCGTCACGTCCTTGCCGGCGATCACGACGCGGCCACCGTCTGCTTCCTCGAGCCCGGCCAGGAGCCGCAGCGCCGTCGTCTTGCCGCAGCCCGAAGGGCCAAGCAGGGCGACGAGCTCGCCCGGGGCGATCGTCAGCGACAGACCGTCGAGTGCGGTGACCGTGCCGTAGCGGCGGACGAGGTTCTCGAGCCTTACCTCAACCCCGGATCGCTCGGTCATGTTTGCGACGCGGCCAACGGGCCCGCGAGCGCGGTGGCGAGCTCAGGGCGAACGCGTCGCGGGCGGTTGCCGATGAACGCGAGAATCACCAGGAGGACGAAAGCGAACAACAAAGACGCGACAGCGACCGCGATCGATACGCCGGCATTCGCGCGGCCCAGGTGGACGAGCTCCACCTGGAGGTTGGCGTACAGCAGGTTGTTGGCGATCGTGAATTCACCGAGCACAAGCGCGACGGAGAGAAGCGTCGCGTTGAGGATGGCGTTCGAGATGTTCGGCACGATGATGCGCCACATGACCGCGAACCAGCTTGCGCCCAGGCTGCGCGCGGCCTCGGAGAGCGTCTTCACGTCGATGGCACCAAGGCCCGCGTCGAGCGCGCGGTAGCAGTAAGGAAGCACGAGGACTACGTACGCGAGCGAAAGCGTGAGGATCGAGTCGCTGAAGTTGCTTCCCATCCAGATGTAGACAGGAAACAGGCCGACGACCAGCACGATGGCGGGAATCGTCAATGGCAGCAGGCAGATGAACTCGACGATCCGGCTGAGTCCGGGCAGCTTGAGGCGGACCCAGACCATGGTCGGCACGAGCAGGACCAGCATCACCACCGAAGTGATGGCGGCGAGCTGGAGCGAAGCCACGATGGCGGCGATCATTTCGGGATAGTCGAAAATGGACCTCCAGTACTCGAGCGTTCGCGAGCCGTTGTTGGCACGCGTCGAGAACTCCACCATCGCACCGATCGGAACCAGGAAGAACACGGCCGCCGCCGCGAAGGTCACGTAGCGAAAGACCTGGAGCCTGATCCACCGCGTGCGCTGGGTGCTGCGCGCGGCTACAGCCATCGTGAGGTCCTCCGCTGCAGCAATGAATAGAGCACTGTGACGAGGGTGACGATCACGATCATCTCGATCGCGATGGCTTTGGCGAAGCCTGGCTCCACCGCTCCGACCTCGCTGCTGAGCGCGCCGGCTATCTGCTGCGAGAGCATCGGCTGCCCCTGGTTGATCAGCGCCTGGGCAGTCGCGTAGGCGGAGAAGGCGTTTGCGAAGAGCAGAAGCGCGGCGCCGAGAAACGATGGGAAAAGGATCGGGCCCGCGATGTGCCGCCAGTAATGCCACGTGTTTCCGCCCAGGCTTTCCGTCGCTTCGCGCCATTGAGGCTTGATGCCATCGAGGGCGGGCAGGAAAACCAGGACCATCAAAGGAATCTGGAAGTAGAGGTAGACGAGGCCGAGGCCGGAGCGCTCGAACAACCAGATGCCGTGTGCGTAGTAATCGAGACCATGGGCCTGGGCAAACAGGTAGACGAAACCCGCGGGGCCGATGCTCGCGATGAACGCGAAGGCCAGGGTCACGCCGCCGAACTGGGCGAGCACTCCCGAGGCCGAGACCACGAGTCTCCGCAGCAAACCGTTGGGACTGCCGGTGACGATGGCATAGGCAAGAAGCGCGCCAAGCGCTGCGCCGGCCAGGGCGGTGACGGCGGAGATGACCGTGGTGTCGATCGTGGCCCTGACCACGTAGGAGCGGGACAGGTGGCCGAAGTTTTCGAGCGTAAAGGTGCTGTCAGCGTTGAAAAAGGCACCGAAGCCGACGATCGCCGACGGCAGCAGCAAGAAAAGACCCACGTAAGCGAGAAACGGAACGGCGCCGAGCCAGTCGAGGGAAAGTCGCCGGCCGCCCGCAAGTGGGCGGCCGGCGCTGGTTGCGACAGCCGGATTGCCGGCGGCTGTCAAGCGATCGCCGCGTCCCAGTGGGCGACGACGTAGTTCTTGGCTGCCGTGGCCTGGTCGGGGCTCATGAACTTGGGCGTGCCGTTGACGGCCGGCAGCGCGGCGGCGGCCGTCTTGTCGACCTTGCCCGACTTTTCCATGGCCGCCTGGCGGACGGGCCGTGCGAGACCTTTCAGCCACAGGTTCTGGCCTTCGTCGGAGTAGAGGTACTCCTCCCACAGGCGCGCCGCAGCGGGATGAGGTGCGTTCTTATTGATCGCCTGTGCGTAGTAACCGCCGAGGATGGCGTTGTTCGGCACGAACACCTTCCACGCCGGCACGTCCTTGCCGTGCGCCGCGGACAGGTAGTCCCAGTCGAACACGACCGGGGTCGTCCCGTTCTTCACCGTCGCCGTCGTCGCCTGCACTGGAACGAAGGTGCCGGCCTGCTTCAAGCGGTGGAAGAAATCGACTCCCTTGCTGATGTCGTCGAGGGTGCCACCCGACGCGAGGTTGGCCATCATGACTCCGTTGAGCGCGGCGTTGGCCTGCTTCGGGTTTCCGTTGAGGGCGACCTT
>VBGV01000303.1 GCA_005880755.1 Chloroflexota bacterium | reverse complement strand
GCGTCGAGGATGAATGCGCCGGCGCCCAGCTCGGAGCCCGCCAGGTACTTCAGCTTGTCGCGCGTGCGATTCGGCGGATAGAACTCGACGTGGAAGTGATGGTGCCGCGCGGCACGCCCGGGCGGCCGCTGGTGCATCGCCATCACGTAGGGCAGCGGCTTGCCGAAGAGCCGGTCGTACTTCTGCAGCAGCTCCTTCAGGTTGCGCGCGAACGATTCGTCGTCCGCCGCGTCGAGGTCCGCGAGGCCGCCCCGGTGATTGATCGGGGCGAGGTGCACCTCGTACGGCCATCGCGCGAACGCCGGCACGAAGGCGATCCAGCGGTCGTCGCGGAGCACCGTGCGGACGCCGCTCTCCCTCGCCTCGCCCTCGATGATGTCGCAGTACAGGCAACGTTTGGTTTTGCGCATGTGCTTCGCCTCGGAGGCGAGCTCACGCTGGACGACGGGCGGGATGAAGGGGTAGGCGTAGATCTGGCCGTGGGGATGGCTCAGCGTGACCCCGATCTCTTCGCCGCGATTTTCAAAGACGAAGACGTAGCGCACGTTGGGCAGGCGACCCAGCTCGGTGGTGCGGTCGCGCCACACCTCGATGAGGTCACGGATGTGCTCGACGCTCTGCTCGCCGAGAGAGGAGTCGTGGTCGGGCGTGTAGCACACCACCTCGGCCCGGCCTTGATCGCCGGTGTAGGACGGGAAGCGATTCTCGAAGACCACGATGTAGTAGTCGGGCTCGGGGATCTCGGTCTCGGGCTGTCCCGGTTTGGTGGGGCACAGCGGGCAGTGCTCGGCGGGAGGGTGATAGGTGCGGTCCTGGCGCCAGGGCGCGACGGTGACCCATTCTTCGAGCAGTGGATTCCAACGCAGCTCGCTCAAGCTTTCTCGAAGTAGATGAGGTAACGGCCGTCAGGTTTCTGGACGACTCGTTTCTTGATGTGCGAGCTTCTAGTCTTCGAGGGCACGCTTCACCGCCTCCGCGGGTGTATCGACGACTTCGAGGCCTCTGACGTCCCACGTGTCGAGGGCGAACACTGAACGTCCGAGGCGCCGGGCGATCGCGATCTCGCTCAGGGTGCCCCATCCGGCGCCGATCGCGATCACGGTGTCCGCCGCGGTGACGATCACGGTGTTGCGCGCCTGGCCCAGACCGGTCGCGAGCGCGATCGTCAGATGCGGGTTCGCACCGCCGCGGTCGGTGTCGGGCAGGATGCCGACCACCGTTCCGCCCTCGCTCGCCGCGCCTTCGCTCGCCGCGCCCATCACGCCGCCAAATCCTCCGTTGATCACGACCGCGCCATGCTTGGCGAGAAGCCTGCCGACCTCGCGCGCCGCGTCGAGCTGCGTCGGGGTGGCCTCGGAGGCGCCGCAAACCGCGACATACCGGCGAACTCCCCGCGAAATCCGAGGCTGCGCCGTGATTTCGCGGGGGCCCCTGGGCATCGAGCGAAGAGTTTATTCGGTACACTTCGACGCGAAGTTCAACGCCCGTGGGGCAAGGAGGTGAGGCGAAGCTTGGATAAACCGAATCGTGGTGCCGGCCGCCTCGTTTGCCAGCCGGGAGCTCGGGAGGAAGGCAGCTTCTAGCCTTTAGAGCTTCCACAATCCGGATCCGGCTCCTGGAGTCGGAGGCGGTAGCACTGCGAACGTAGACGCTAAGGGCGGGGTTCTCCCCGCCCTTAGTTTTTGCCGCGACTACGATTCACATTCGTGGCCGACGACTATTCAGCCCGGCTGAACGAGATGCCCGAGGGCTGGCTCCAGGCGATGGGGATCACGATCACGCTCGCGACCAAGGACGAGGTGCGCGCGGAGCTCGTCACCGGGACCGAGCACCTGCAGGGATATGGGATCGTGCACGGCGGCGTGCACTGCGGGCTCATCGAGTCCCTTGCTTCGGTCGGCGCCGCATTGTTCGCGTTGCCGCGCGGGCAGCACGTCGTCGGCCTCGAGAACAACACCAGCTTCATCCGCGCGGTGCGCGTCGGGGTGAAGCTGCGCGCGATCGCAACACCGATCACGCGTGGGCAGCGCACGCAGGTGTGGGAGGCGCGCGTGATCGACGAGGACGATCGCGTCGTGGCCCTGGGCCGCGTGCGCCTCCTTTGTCTCGAGGGGGATCAGTCGCTCGCCGGCGAGCAGGTGAAGGGAGTCCTCCACCCGGAAAAGCGCTAGCGACCGGTGACGTAGCCGAAGATGATCTCGTCGATCAGACGCTCGACCGGCGCCAGGTCGTCGGTGAAAACCTGGCTGTGGTACGGCGACAGTCGAAGCCGGCCATCGCTGAGGACGCTTCGCGCGACGTCTCGCGCGAACGGCTCGCTGACGAGCCCCAGGTTGTGCTCCACGTCGGCAAGCGTGACGGGCTCGGTCGTCCCGTAGACGAGCGTGTTGCTGAACTCGGGGACGTCGACGAGGAACACGCTCGGGTAAACGGCCGCCATCGTGCTCGCGATCGCGTCGACGAG
>VBGV01000301.1 GCA_005880755.1 Chloroflexota bacterium | reverse complement strand
TGCGGCGGAGAAGGCTCGGCAGCTGTGGGGCAAACTACCCGTCGAAATCGATTCGCGCGAACGCGACGCTTACGTGGCCGCCCTTCAGGTCGCGTTCGATTCTGCCGTGGTTGAAGAGAATGGCCCTGCACAATTGCAGATCGCCGACGAGTTGGCCCAAGTGGCCGGCACCTCAGAGGAGGGTTCGATCTGGGCCGAGCAGGACCGCGCCACAGCCTTGATGTTCGCCGGCCGTGTCGGGGAGGCCGTCGCCAGCGCACGTGTCGCATGGACTCAAGCGCGACAGCGAATGCTGCCCATGCTCACCCTCCCAGCAGGCGCAAACCTCGCCAGCAAGCTGATCGATATGGGTCACTTGGACGAGGCGGACGAGGTCATTTCGGAATGCGTGGAGTTGGAGCGGCGGGTGGCGGGCAGCCAAGAACGATTCGCGATGGTCAAG
>VBGV01000300.1 GCA_005880755.1 Chloroflexota bacterium | reverse complement strand
TGGCACATCTCTGTCTGGCTGGCCAGGTGTGGCGATCCCGGTCGCAGCGCGGAAGTTGAGCGGCACGCCGAGGCGAGCCGGCAAGACGCCGTGGCCGCCGACTGCCGGCGATGCTCGCGCGAGCTGGCGCTCAAAACGGCCGAGTCGTCAGCGCGTTTGGGCCGCCTCGAAGAGGCGGAGAAAGCGCTGCAAGCCTGGGACGAGGATGGGCGTCCCGCATTGTTGAACGACATGCTCTGGCGGAGGCACGTGGCGGCCCTGATCGCGGTCGCCAGGGGCGACCCCGCCGGCATTGCAGAGATCGAGGCGGTCCTGGCGGAGAGGGACCGACTTGGCTTGGTCGGCGCATTGCTGTGGACCAGACTGGACCTCGCCGGCGCATTGGTCGGGAGCGATCGGCGGCGTGCAGCAGAGGAGTTTCGAAAAGCCGGTGACGAAG
>VBGV01000299.1 GCA_005880755.1 Chloroflexota bacterium | reverse complement strand
AGCAATCCCGAGATAGCGAGCCGGCTGTTTCTGTCGCGCAAGACGATCGAACGCCACGTGTCGAACATCCTGGCCAGGACCGGCGCCCGCAACCGCACCGATCTGGCCCGCCTGCTGAACGTCCAGGAGGCACGCCCGACCTCCCGCTGAGAAATGAGGGAGCTCACCGATGAACGGTCGAGCTTGCAAGCGGAAGCTGGCCTCATCAACCA
>VBGV01000302.1 GCA_005880755.1 Chloroflexota bacterium | reverse complement strand
CGGCGAGCCACCCACGTGCTCAGCGTCGTTGGATACGAGTCTGCGTTCCAGGTCCCACTCGGCGCGGCGGCCAACCTTCTGCGCGGGCTCGGCAAAGTCAGCGATGCGGGCGAGATGTTGCGCGAGTTTCTCTTCAGTCCCAATCCGGTTGACGACCGCTCGCTGGAGCCACTTCGTCTTTTCGAGGCTGCGCGGCGGGCGCTGCTCGGACTCGAGGGTTCGATCCTGCTCGTCGCCGATGACCTCCAGTGGGTCGATGACCTCTCGCTGGCGCTGTGTTCTTACCTGGTCCGCTCAGCTGCGGAAGAGGAAATACCCTTCGCCGTCATCGCCGCCACCCGGCCGACCAGTCGGGGATTGGCCTTCCACGACTCCTTGCTCAAGGATCTCGGCGAAGACCGAGTATGGACCATCGACCTCGGCCCTCTGGAACCCGATGAAGGTGTTCAGCTCATCCGGCAGCTGGGTCCACAGCTCAGCACACAGCGAGTTGCCGAACTCTGGACCCAGTCGAATGGTTCGCCCTTCTGGCTTGGCTTCCTCGCCCGCAGCGGCGAAGAGCATGACCTTGCCGACTACATAGCGACCAGGCAGCGTGGCCTCCGGCGCGACGCCGCACGAATGCTTGCGCTTCTCTGTGTCGCCACTCGCCCGCTGGCGGCCTCGGAGCTGGAAGCGGTGATGGAATGGGACCACGCTCGGGCCGAAGAAGCGATCGCGGACCTGGAGCGGTCAGGCCTCGCGGTCGTGCATGGCGTCGCCGTGGGTCTGGGCCATGACTTGATCCGGGCGTCGGCGATGGGCCAATTGTCCGCGCCGTCGCGGCGCGAGCTCCACGCCCTGCTTGCGACCTTTCTAGAGCGACACGCGGCAACCGACGTCCAGCTGCTGCATGAGGCTCTCGTCCATCGTCGCGAAGCCGGCCTTGACGCGGCTGAGCTGGCGTTGCGTGTTCTGCAGTCGCCGCGGCGAAGGCTTCTGGGGCGCGAGGGACTGTTGGAGCTCGCGCGCCTGGCGGACGCGAGCGGATTGGCTGAGCCGGTCGCGACCGCCCTTCGGTTGGCGGTCGCGCAGCTGGCCACCGAGATGGGTGAGCAGCAGATTGCCCT
>VBGV01000298.1 GCA_005880755.1 Chloroflexota bacterium | reverse complement strand
TCGTGTACGGCTTCCACCACGTGTCGCCGCTCTCGCGGCCCGCCATGCGCGAGCGAACGGTGCTGATGGACGGCTTGTCGAAGTCCTACGCGATGACCGGCTGGCGTCTCGGTTACGCGGTCGCGCCGCGGGCGCTGGCGGCCAAGCTCGACACGCTGATGATCAACTCCTCTTCGTGCGCCGCCGCGTTCACGCAGATCGCGGCCATCGAGGCTCTTGGCTCGCCGGAGTCGGAGCATGCGGTGCGCCGGATGGTGAAAGTGTTCGAGCACCGCCGCGACCTGGTCGTCGACGGACTCAACGAGATCCCAGGTGTGCGCTGCGCAAGGCCGCAGGGAGCTTTCTACGCATTCCCGAACATCGAGGGCACCGGTTTCGACGAGCACGAGCTGGC
>VBGV01000297.1 GCA_005880755.1 Chloroflexota bacterium | reverse complement strand
CCGGCACTGAGCGGCCACGCTCCTATAGTTGCAGCCGATGGATGACGGTCACCTCCGTCTGACCGAGCCGATGGTCAGAGAGGGAGGGCGGCTCCGTCCCGCGTCATGGGAAGAGGCGCTGACCCGTGCGGCGTCGGGCTTCGCCTCCGCGCGCGAGCAGGGGCCCCAGGCCTTCGGCATGTTCAGCTGCTCGAAGACGACCAACGAGATGAACTACATGGCCCAGAAGTTCACACGCGCCGTCATGCACTCGAACAACGTCGACAGCTGCAACCGGACTTGACACGCCCCGAGCGTCGCCGGTCTGGCGACGGTGTTCGGAGCCGGAGGCGGGACTTCGTCCTACCGCGAGGCTGAGGACACCAACCTGATCATCCTGTGGGGCTCCAACGCGCGTGAGACCCACCCGATCTTCTTCCATCACGTCCTGCGCGGAATGCGCAACGGAGCGCGGCTGGTCGCCGTCGACCCGCGGCGCACGAGCTCCGCCGAGTGGGCCGACGTGTGGCTCGGCATCGACGTCGGCAGCGATATCGCCCTGGCCAACGCGATGGCACGCGTGATCATCCACGCCGGGCTCGCAGACACTGAGTTCATCAAGCGCGCGACGACCGGGTACGACGATTTCGCGCGGTGCGTGGATGCGTATCCGTTGGACCGCGCTGAGGCCGAGACCGGCGTCCCGGCCGCGGCGATCAAGGAAACCGCACTTGAGTACGCGCGCGTGAAGCGAGGGATGATCTGCTGGACGCTCGGCATCACCGAGCACCACAACGCCGTCGACAACGTGCTGGCGTTGATCAACCTTGCGCTGCTCACCGGCAAGGTGGGCCGCTACGGCTGCGGCCTGAACCCGCTGCGCGGCCAGAACAACGTCCAGGGCGGAGGCGACATGGGCGCCATCCCCGCCCGAATGCCCGGCTTCCAGGACCTGGAGGACCCAGCCATCCACGACAAGTTCTCGCGGGCGTGGGGTGGGGCTGAGTTTCCGGGCCGGAAAGGCTGGCACCTGAGCGAGATGTTCGAGGCGATGGACCGCGGTGAGCTGCGCTCGGTGTACATCGTGGGCGAGAACCCGGCGCGCAGCGAGGCGGACCAGACCCGCGCGGTGCGCCTCCTCAGCGGGCTCGACCACCTGGTCGTGCAGGACATCCTCCTCACCCAGACGGCGGAGATGGCGCACGTCGTCTTGCCGGCGGCCGCCGGTTGGGCGGAGTCGGAGGGCACCGTCACCAACAGCGAGCGCCGCGTGCAGAGGGTGCGCCGGGCGCTCCAACCGCCCGCCGGCGCACGCGACGACATCGACATCATCTGCGACCTTGCGCGCCGGCTCGGATTCGATTGGGGCCAGCCGACCGCCGAGCAAGTGTGGGACGAGTGCCGCGGCCTCTCCCCGATGCACGCGGGCATGGCGTACCGCCGTCTCGATGAGCTCGGCGGGATCCAGTGGCCGTGCCCCGACGAGTCGCATCCGGGCACGCAGTTCCTTCATGCGAGGTTGTGGAAGGACCCGGCCGAAGGCCGGCTCGCGCCGTTTCACGCCGTCGAGCACGACCCGCCGGTCGACCGCCTCACCGCGGAGTTTCCGATCCGGCTGACGACCGGCCGCCGCCTCGACTCGTTCAACACGGGTGTTCAGACCGGCGGGTACACGTCGCCCCTGCGGCGGGGCGAAGCGCTGCTCATCTCACCCGAGGACGGCAAGCGGTTGGGCGTCGCGGACGGTGAGTGCGTGCGTGCCAGCTCGCGTCGCGGCTCGGTCGAGGTGGACGTGCGCTTCGAACCATCGCTTCGCCCGGGCCTCGCCTTCATGACGCTGCACTTTCCCGACGAGGTCTCGACCAACGTGCTGACGATCGACGCGACCGACCCCAAGTCGGGCACCGCCGAGTTCAAGGCAAGCGCCATCCGGATCGACAAGCTGGCCGGGGTTCCTTCCAACTAGTTGGACATCAGGACCACAGGGGGACCAGCCACCGCGGAGGAAGTCGCGGCAATCGACGGCCTTCTCGGCCAGCCGGAGTCTCTGTGGGAGGGAGGCGAGCGGCACCCGGCCGACGACCATGTCGCTTACGGCGGGCGCTCGGTCCGTTCGCGCCGGCACCTCCTGCTGCCGGTGCTGCACGCGATCCAGGATCGGACCGGATGGGTCAGCCGCGGGGCGCTCGAGTACGCGTGCAGGCGGCTTTCGATCCCGCCGGCCGAGGCGTACGGCGTGGTCAGCTTCTACGCGCGATTCGCGCTGCAGCCGCGCGGCGCGCTGGCCCTCCACGTCTGCGACGACATCGCCTGTAAGTGCGCCGGAGCTGACGATCTGTGCGCGGCGCTGGAGAAGGACTTCGGGGCGCCGGGCGGGGCCTGGCACCGCAGCCCGTGCCTCGGGCTTTGCGACCGCGCGCCGGCGGCTTTGGTGGAGCGGGCAGGTTCCGATCACGAAGAGAGGCAGATCGCGCCGATCACGCTCGATGGGGCCGGCTCAGTCTTGCGCGGCGGTCATTGGCCTTCCACGCCCCTCACCCCTACCCTCTCCCCTGGGGGGAGAGGGAGATTGTTGCGGCGGGTGGGGGTCGTCGATCCGCTCAGCATCGACAGCTATCTCAGCCATGGCGGTTTCGCGGCGCTGCGCCGGGCCCAGGAGATGGGCGGCCCGGCGGTGATCCGCGAGGTCACCGAGGCCCGGCTGCTCGGCCGCGGCGGCGCCGCGTTTCCGACCGGTCGCAAGTGGGAGTCGGTCGCAGACGCGCCAATTCGCCCGCACTACCTGGTCTGCAACGCGGACGAGTCGGAGCCGGGAACGTTCAAAGACCGCGTCCTGCTGGAGAGCGACCCGTTCGCACTGGTCGAGGGCATGGCCATCGCCGCATTCGCGACCGGGTGTGGAAAAGGATTCGTTTACGTGCGGACCGAGTATCCGCTGGCGAGGAAACGGGTCGAGAACGCGATCGCACAGGCGCGCGACCGAGGCCTGCTCAGCATCGACATCGAGGTGCGGCGTGGTGCCGGCGCCTACATCTGCGGCGAGGAGACCGCGCTCTTCAACTCCATCGAGGGGAAGAGGGGAGAGCCTCGAAACAAGCCTCCGTTCCCCGTCCAGGTCGGCCTGTTCGGGAAGCCGACGCTCGAAAACAACGTGGAGACGCTGGTCAACGTGCTCGACATCGTCACCGAAGGCGGCGCTGCGTTCGCCTCGACCGGCACGAATGACTCGACCGGCACCCGTCTGTTCTGCGTGTCGGGTCAGGTCCTGCAGCCGGGCCTCTACGAGGTCCCGATGGGCACAACCCTGCGCGAGCTTTTGAACGGACACGCCGGCGGTGTGAGGCCTGGGAGGACGCTGCAAACAGTCTTGCTCGGCGGAGCGGCAGGCTCCTTCGTCACCCCCGCGCAGCTTGACGTTCCGCTCAGCTTCGAGGGCACACGAGCCATCGGCGCAACCCTGGGTTCTGGCGCTGTGATCGTGTTCGACGACACCGCCGACATGAAAGGCATCCTGCTGCGCATCGCGCGCTTCTTCCGCGATGAGTCGTGCGGCCAGTGCGTCCCGTGCCGCGTCGGCACGAAACGCCAGGAGGAGATCCTGGAACGACTCCTGGCCGCGCCACAAGGCGATGGCCGCGCGGACGTCATGCTGCTGAGCGACATCGCGCAGGCCATGCGCGACGCATCGATCTGCGGTCTCGGGCAGACCGCGGCCAACGCCATCGGGTCCGGGCTGACGCAACTGAAGGTCCTCAATGGCTGAAACCGTCTTCATGGGAATGCCGAAGCGGCTCGTCGGCATCACGATCGATGGTCGCGATCTCGAGGTGCTGGAAGGCTCGACCATCCTCGACGCGTGCCGGCGACTGCAGGTCGACACGCCGACGCTTTGCGAGCTCGAAAACCTCACGCCGGTCAACGTCTGCCGTGTCTGCGTGGTGGAGCTGGAGGGCTCGAGGGTGCTCGTCCCCGCGTGCTCGCGCAAGGTCGAGGCGGGGATGAAGGTCGCGACCGATTCGGAGCGAGTGCGGCACAGCCGGCGCCTGGTCCTGGAGCTCCTCGCGTCGTCCGTCGACATGTCGCTGACGTCGCCGCAGGTCCACGGCTGGATGGCTCGTTACGGCGCGACCCCGGCGCGGTTTGGCTCCAATGCCGCCACTGTGGCGCAGCCGGTCAAGGTCGACAACGACCTCTATGTCCGCGATTACTCGCGCTGCATCCTCTGCTACAAGTGCGTGGAGGCGTGCGGCGTCGACGCGCAGAACACATTCGCGATCGGCGTCGCCGGTCGTGGATTCGATGCGCACATCTCGACCGAGTTCGACGTCGGCCTGCCGGATTCGGCGTGCGTGTACTGCGGCAACTGCATCGGCGTGTGCCCCACCGGCGCGCTGATGTTCAAGAGCGAGCACGACATGCGCGCGGCCGGCACGTGGGACGAATCACGGCAAAACGTGACGGAGACGGTGTGTCCTTACTGCGGCGTCGGATGCATGCTCGAGCTGCACGTGCAAGACAACTCGATCGTGAAGGTCACGTCACCGCTCGACCACAGCGTCACCGCAGGACACCTTTGCGTCAAGGGACGCTTTGGGTTTGAGTTCGTGCAGCGGCGCCGGCCCTAGTG
>VBGV01000317.1 GCA_005880755.1 Chloroflexota bacterium | reverse complement strand
GAAGCCGCCAAGCTGCACGTCGCCAGCTAGGCTTTCGGGCCATGTACGGCCCGGTGATTCAAGGCAAGCTGGTCCGCTTGCGGCCGCCTCGCGCCGAGGACGCCGAGGTGATGATCACCTGGTTTGACGATCTTGAGGTGACCCGGTTCATCATGCGGCGCCATCCGCCTTCGATCGAAGAGGAGAAGGCGTGGCTCGAGAACCTGGCCAAGGATCCAAACGTGATCCAGTGGGTGGTCGAGTTTCAGGGCGCGCCCGTGGGCACGACCTCGATCATGCTGATCGACTGGCGGAACGGCCACGGCATGACTGGCACGATCATCGGCGACAAGGCTGTGTGGGGCAAGGGTCTGGCGCGCGAGCTGATGCAGCTGCGAGCCGAGTACGCGTTCATGCAGCTGCCGCTGCGCAAGCTGAAGTCGGGATACGTCGACGGGAACGAGGCCAGCGCCCGCGCGCAGGCGGCGGCTGGCTATCGAGAGGCGGGGCGATGGCGCCGCGATCAGTTCGTCGATGGCGAGTGGCGCGACCTGGTTCTCACGGAGCTCATGCGGGAGGACTGGGAAAAGGCTCGCGTATAATTCGCGATCTGCCCTAGACCGTAGGTGTGGCGCCAGAGGCTCCGCTTAATTTCCTACCGAGGCAATCGGAAGTGAAGGACTCTTCGATCCTTCCTGCCTTGGCATTGAATGGGCAGGGAGGATTTTTTATTTGCCGAGAGCACGCAAGGAGCAGAAGGCCGAGCAGGTCGAGCTGCTGACGGAGAAGCTGAAGAAGGCGAAGGTCGCGGTCCTGACCGACTATCGCGGCCTGACCGTCAGCCAGATCCAGGATCTGCGCGGCAAGCTGCGCACCGGAGACGTCGAGTACCGGGTCGTGAAGAACACGCTGGCCCGGCGCGCCGCGGAAGCGGCCGGCGCACCGGCGCTGCAGTCCGAGCTCGAGGGCCCGGTGGCCATCGCATTCGGCTATGACGACCTGAGCGCACCCGCCAAGCTGATCAACGAGTGGGTCCGCCAGACGCGACTCAAGCTCGACGTCAAAGGCGGGCTCGTCGAGGGTCGAGTCTTCTCGCCCGACCAGGTCAAGCAGCTGGCCGACCTGCCGTCCCGCGAGACCCTCATCGCCCAGCTCATGGGCACCCTTCAATCGCCCGTCGGCCAGCTGGTGGCGATCATGCAAACCCCGCATCAGCAGCTCCTCGGAGCGCTGAACGCGTACAAGAACAAACTGGAGGCAGCGTAGGAATGGCGGCGACGAAGATCACCCCGAAAGAGTTCGTGGAGGCGCTCAAGGACTGGAGCATCCTCGACGTGGTCGAGGCCGTGAAGGCCATCGAGGATGAGTTCGGCATCAAGGCGGCGGCGCCCGTGGCGGTGGCCGCGGTGGCCGGACCGGCTGGTGGCGAGGCTGCACCGGCGGAAGAGGAGCAGACGGAGTTCACCGTCACCCTGACGGCGGTCGGCGACAGCAAGATCAACGTGATCAAGGCGGTCCGCGAGCTGACGCAGCTCGGCCTCAAGGAGGCGAAGGACCTGGTCGACGCGGCGCCGAAGCCGGTGCTCGAGAACGTGGCCAAGGCGGACGCGGAGAAGGCGGTGGCAAGGCTGAAGGAAGCCGGCGCGACTGCGGAGATGAAGTAAGGTCTGACCCAAGTCTGGGGTTTGGAGAGCCGGGCCTTCGGGCCCGGCTATTTCTTTCTTACGCGCCCCTCACCCTGGCCCTCTCCCCTGGAGGGGAGAGGGAAGTGATGACGAGGTCCATGCCCCGTTCCAGCTCCTGTTCCGTTACGCACCAGTGGGGTGACAGGCGGATCCGGCCGGGGCGGGAGTCGACGATCACGCCCGCTGCGTGAAGCTCCGCTTCGACCTCCTCCGGCCGGTCGCACTCGAGGGTCACGATCCCGCAACGACGCTCGCGCTCGCGGGGCGTGAAGGTGCGGACGCCGGCCTCGTCGCAGCGCTCGAGGATGCGGTCGGTCAGGTCGCGCAGCCGTTCCTGGATGTTCTCGATGCCCACCTCGAGGACCAGCTCCAGGCCGGCCAGTCCCGCGTAGTGGCATGCCATTGCCCACGTCCCCGTCTCCAGGCGCCGGGCGTCGTCGGCGAAGGTCAGCTCCTGCAGCGTGAAAGAGAAAGGGTCGCGGGTGGCGAACCAGCCGGTGCCGCGGGGCCGCACCTGGGGGATCAGGTCAGGACGCACGTAGAGAAATGCGTTGCCCGGTCCGCCGCTGACCCACTTCAGGCAGCCTCCGACGAACGCATCGCAGCCCATCGCCTCCACGTCCAACGGCACGCAGCCGCAGGTCTGGTAACCGTCGATCACGCACAGCGCGCCGGCGGCGTGGGCGGCGTCGGCGATCGCCCGCACGTTCTGCAGGTAGCCGGTCGTATAGAAAAGGTGGGTCGTCGCGACCAGCGCGGTCCGTGAGTCGATCCTCTCGGCGAATGCCTCGGGTGGGATGGTCATGCCGTCGTGCGAAGGCACGAACTCCACCTCATACTCCGGCCGGCTCAGCCACTGGTGGCCGACGGTCGGGAAGTCGAGCTCACCGATCAAAACCTTGTCCCGGCCTTTGGGCACGGGCAGGCCGGTGGCCAGGGTCGAGAGGGCCACCGATACAGAGGGGGCGATGGCGGTCGAGCCGGCGGGCGCCCGGAGCAGCTCGGCCACCCGGCCGCGGAACCGGTCGAGCAGGGGCAGCCAGGTGGTGAACCAGACCGGCGTGCCCTGCTCGTCCCAGTCCTGGCCGTACCTGGCCAGGGCGGCGCGACCGCTTCGTGGAAGAGGCCCGAGGGAGCAGGCGTTGAAGTAGATGCAGCGCTCGAGGAGAGGGAATTCCGCCCGCAGGGCGCCCCAATCTGGCATGTCAGCCAAACCCT
>VBGV01000316.1 GCA_005880755.1 Chloroflexota bacterium | reverse complement strand
GCATCGCGAGCGGCAGGAACGCGGCGTTGACCGTCGCCCGGTCGGGCAGGCCGAACGACACGTTGGAGGCGCCGCAGGTCATGTTGTTGCCGAGCTCGTCACGGATGAGACGCATCGTCTCGAGCGTGATGACTCCGCACGTCGGATCCGCGGCGACCGTCATCGCGATCGGATCGATGATCACGTCTTCCTGCGGGATGCCGTGGTCGGCGGCGCGCTCGATGATCCGCCGGGCGAGGGCGAGCCGCTCCGCCGGCACCATCGAGATCCCGGTCTCGTCATTGGCCATCCCGATCACGGCCGCGCCGTGCTTTTTCACGAGCGGCAGGATGCGCTCCATTCGCTCCTCCTCGGCGGTGACCGAGTTGACCAGCGCCTTCCCCTCATACGCGCTGAGCCCCGCCTCGAGCGCCTCGATGATCGAGGAGTCGATGCAGATCGGCAGGTCGGTCACGTCCATCACCGCCCGGATCGCCGCCACGAGCAGGGCGGGTTCGTCCACGGCGGGGATGCCCGCGTTGACGTCGAGCATGTGAGCTCCCGCCGCCGCCTGCGCCTGAGCGTCGGAGCGCACCCGGTCCATCACGCCTTCCTTCATCTCCGCCGCGAGGACCTTGCGCCCGGTGGGGTTGATGCGCTCGCCGATGATCACGAAGGGACGGTCGCCGGAGATCACCACCTCGCGACCCCGCGAGGAAAGACGCGTCTCCAAGGCCTTAGCCCTTTCTCAGCGTCTCGTCGATCTTCATGACGGCCTGTTCGAGCGCCTGGGCACCCTGAGACTGACCGCTGCGGTCACCGACCAGCTGCTTGGCCATGCGCGTCGCCATCGAGGCATCCGGCGCATAGCTGTCGGCGCCCACGTGCTTCGCGTACTCCTGCGTCACCGGCGCACCCCCGACCGCGATGTGGACCTTGTCTCGCAACCCGGCCTTCGTGAGCGCGTCGATGTTGGCTTTGAACATCGGCATGGTCGTGGTCAGGAACGCGGAAAAGCCGACGATGTCAGGCTCGTGCTTCTGCACGGCCTCGACGAACTTTTCGGGCGGTGTGTTCACGCCCAGGTCGTAA
This sequence comes from Chloroflexota bacterium, assembly GCA_005880755.1. GTDB lineage: Bacteria > Chloroflexota > Dormibacteria > Dormibacterales > Dormibacteraceae > 40CM-4-65-16. Next base: position 2,188 of record VBGV01000316.1, on the reverse strand, counting down.
ACCTCGAAGCCCGCGCCCTCGAGCATGATCACGCACAGGTTCTTGCCGATGTCGTGGATGTCGCCCTTCACCGTGCCGATGACATAGCGGCCGACGGGCTTGGCCCCCGTCTCGGCGATGAGTGGTCGCAGGATCACCAGGGCGCCCTGCATCGCGCGAGCGGCGATCAGCATCTCGGGGACGAAGAAATCGCCCTTCTCGAAGCGGCGCCCGACCTCCTCGAGGGAGGGGATCAGGGCCTTGAACAGGATGTCCATCGGGTCCATGCCGAGGCTCAACGCCTCTTCCGTGAGCGCTTTGACCTCGGGCGCGTGGCCGTTGAGCGTGTGCTCGAACAGCTCGGCTCGAATCTCTTCTTCCCTGCTCATGTGTTGCGCATCGCTCAACTGATGCTCAGGACTCAACAGTCTACGTGGCAGCCGTGTTACCCGCAACGGTAATGTTGCGCAATGAGCAACGGCGAGGAGCGGGAGGTAGGGGTCCGTTCGGTCGAGCGCGCGATCTCCATCCTCGACCTGCTGGCCCAGGGTGGGTGGCGCACCGGGGCGGACGTGGCCCGCGAGCTCCACGTCCACCGGTCCACCGCGTTGCGGCTGCTCGGGACGCTCGAGCGGCACGCCCTTGTCGAGCGCGACCAGCGCACCGCGAGGTACCGGCTGGGGCGCCGCCTCCCTCAGCTGGCCAGCGTGGTGACGGGAGAGTTCGATCTCCGCTACGTCGCCCGGCCGGTATGCGAGCAGCTGGCCGCCGCGGCCGGGGAGACCGCCACGCTCGACGTCCTGGCCGGGGACGTCATCGTGCCCATCGAGCAGGCCACGGCATCAACATCTGTGGTCAGTGTCAACTGGCTCGGGCGCCGCACGCCGGTCCACTGCACCGCAAGCGGCAAGGTGATCCTCGCCTTCGGACCGGCCCCGGTACGCGAGCGGCTGCTGGACACACAGCGGGAGCAGGTCACCCCTCACACGATCACCGCCCGAGCCGAGCTCGAGTCGCAGCTCGATGCGGCCCGCGCGGCGGGCGTCGCCCACACCTACGAAGAGCTGGAGGTCGGCCTGGACGCGATCGCGGCTCCCGTCTTCGGAGCGGACGGCGACGTGGTGGCGGCGCTCGACGTCTCCGGTCCGTCGCACCGCCTGCGGGCGGCCGGTAGGCCCGACCTCGACCGCCTCACGAAGGAAGGTGCGGCCGACATCTCCCGCCGCCTGGGCTATCGGGGCAGGCGGTCTGAAACCTAGCCGACAGGGCGGATTAACCAGGGCCTTACTGAAATCAACCGCACGCCCGAGATGTGTCCTTGCAACATCGGCGGGCTGCAATCATGATTGGCCTGCCTATCTGGTTGGGGAGCAACCGGGCAATATTTGGAGGGGAAACCAAGGATGAAGTTCGCCAGACTCACGCGCCATCTCGGCCTTGCCGTGGTGGCCTTCGTCGTCGTCACAGCCTGTGGCAGCACATCGTCCGGGACTGCCACCTGCAGCACCGCCAAAACGGCGACGTCGGCCTCGGCCTGCGGAGGGATGGACGCTCTGGTCGCCGCCGCGAAGGCCGAAGGCAAGCTGAACGTCATCGCGCTGCCCCGCGACTGGGCGAACTACGGGGCGATCCTCGACGGGTTCACCGCCAAGTACGGCATCGCGATCACCTCCGACAACCCCGACGGAAGCAGCCAGGACGAGGTGAACGCCGTCCAGCAACTCGGCACGACGAGCCGCGCTCCGGACGTGCTCGACGTCGGCATGGCGGTCGCGCTTGCCAACCTCACCCTGTTCGCGCCCTACAAGGTCGCGACGTGGAGCGACATCCTCGACACGCAGAAAGAGTCGACGGGACTCTGGTTCCAGGACTACGGCGGGTTCATGTCGATCGGCTACGACTCGAGCAAGGTGCCCGCGATCACGACGATGGACGACCTCCTCAAGTCGAACTACAGAGGGAAGGTCGCCCTCAACGGAAACCCGAAGCAGGCCAACGCCGCGCTCAACGGAGTCATGATGGCCAACCTCGCGTCGGGTGGCACCCTCGACGACATCAGCAAGGGAGTCGATTTCTTCCACCGCTTGAAGCAGGCAGGCACCTTCGTTCCGGTGCAGGCGACGACGGCGACGGTGAAGAACGGGACGACCCCGGTCGTGTTCGACTGGGACTACCTGTCCGCGGCGCACGGCAAGGACGTGCCGGCCTG
>VBGV01000315.1 GCA_005880755.1 Chloroflexota bacterium | reverse complement strand
CTACTCCGACGAAGGCCAGAACCTGTGGCTGAAAGGTCTCGCACGGCCCGTCCGCCAGGCGGCCATGGAAAAGTCGGGCAAGGTCGACAAGACGGCCGCCGCCGCGCTGCCGGCCGTCAGCGGCACGCCGAAGTTCATGAGCGCTGATCAGGCCACCGCGGCCAAGAACTACGTCGTCGCTCACTGGGACGCAGCGATTTCTTGACAGTCGCCGGCACTCCGGCTGTAGCAACGAGAGTCGGCCGCCCGTTCCTGGGCGGCCGACGATTCTCACTCGATTGGGTGGGTGTCCTCCCGTTTTTCGCTTATGTGGGCATCTTCCTTTTGTTGCCCACGGCAGTCGTCGGGATCGGCGCGTTCTTCAACGCCGACGGCTCGTTCACCCTCGACAACTACGCGCATCTATCGCGCTCGTATGTGTTCAAGGCGACCATCACGACGACTCTGCTCTCTCTGGTCACCGCACTGGGAGGAGCCTTTTTCGGCGCGCTCCTGGCTTATGCGATCGTCACCGGTAATCCGAACGGCATGCTGCGCCGGCTGGTGGTTTCGGCGTCTGGGGTCCTCGCCCAGTTCGGTGGGGTGACGCTGGCCTTCGCGTTCATCGCGAGCATCGGGTCGGCCGGATTCGTCTATCTCTTCGCCCAGAGCCATGGCTTCGATTACTACGCGCACGGCATCTGGCTGTTCGAGCTCTCCGGCGTGGCGCTCGTCTACCTCTACTTTCAGATCCCGCTGATGGTGCTGGTGTTTCTGCCGGCGCTCGACGGCATCAAGCCGCAATGGCGCGAGGCCACCGAGAGCCTCGGCGGGAACACCTGGCACTACTGGCGATACATCGCCGGACCGATCC
>VBGV01000314.1 GCA_005880755.1 Chloroflexota bacterium | reverse complement strand
GGCCAGGGCGTCCGCCATCCGCTGGCCGTGGTTGCGCGTGTCCTCGGGACCGCGCCAGACGGCGAGTGAATCCAAAGCGGTGCGAAATGCTGCTCCGGTCACCGGGTCGAGCACGCCGTCGACCGAGTGCATGCCGTCGAGCATGGGGTCGACGTTGAGCCAGCATCGCTCGAAGTCCTGGGCGCAGTCCTTGTCGAACCCGTCCGGGTCGGCGACATGCCTGGCGTGGCGGCAGCAAGCGTGGAAGTGCTCGAGCGAGAACCTCCGCGCGTTGTCGACCATCTCCGCCTCGTTGTCAGGCTGCCACCTGTCGCCGAGCTGGTCGCGGAGGTGACAGAGCGCGGATGCCGCCTGGTAGCCGATCTCGCCATTGACCAGGGCGGCCGAGGTCTCGGGCAGGGAGTCGAGATGCTTGCCCACGCACAGGCGATCCGCGGCTGAGTGGCGCGACATGGCGCAGGTCCGAGCCGCCCGGGAAGCCGGCGACAGCCGAGCCAGCTGGTAGTCGCCGCGCTGGCGGCCTCGATCGAGGACCTTGCACAGGTCGCCCTGCAGGCCGTCGATAACAGCCGCCAGGCCTTCGGATCTACGAAGTCGAAGTCAGCTGAACGCCGAAACTCGCGAGCTGCCTTCTCGAGGTCGTCGAGCCCGTCTGGCATGCTCGAAACATTTCAAACATAAGTACGAAAATCAAGCCTTAGCAGGCGCCAAATTATTCAATTCAGCCTCCAGGCGCCACCCCCGCCACCCCCTTCACCGTCATCGTCATCTTTCCAGCACAATCTTCGGATGCCGCTGCCCGCCGGCCTCTCCCCACTAGCGCAACCGAACTTCCGCCTCCTCTGGATCGGCCAGGGCATCTCCTCCGCCGGCGACGCCCTCGTCCCCGTCGCCCTCGCCTTCGCCACCCTCTCCATCGCCCGCTCCGCCAGCGCCCTCGGCCTGGTCCTGGCGACCTCAACCCTGGCCCGTGTCATCTCCCTCCCGATAGGCGGCGTATGGGCCGACCGCCTGCCCCGACAAAGAGTGATGCTCGCCTCCGACGTCATCCGCGGCCTCGTCCAGGCCGCGATCGCCGCCCTGCTGATGACACACACCGCGCAGCTCTGGCACCTGGTCCTGGGGGGAGTCGTCTTCAACTTCGCCGGCGGCTTCTTCCAACCCGCCTCGACCGCGCTGACGCCTCTGACCGTCGATGCTCAAAAACTTCAGCAGGCGAACGCGCTGATGGGACTGACGAGAAGCACCGTGTGGCTCGTCGGACCCGCCGTTTCGGGAGTGCTCGTCGCGACCGTCGGTCCGGCCGTCTCTTTCGCCATCGACGCAGCCACCTTTGCCGCAAGCGCAACATCGCTCGCGTTTCTGAACACCCGACAGATCACAGGCATCGAACGGAAGAACTTCTGGCGCGAGCTCGAGGACGGCATACGCGCCGTGGCCGCCCGCCGCTGGTACCTCCTCAACCTCGGCGCGCACGCGGTCTGGAACTTCGCCTTCGCCGCATTCCTGGTCGCAGGGCCCATCGTCGCGCGCGACCAGCTCGGGGGGGCGTCCGCCTGGGGCTTCATCGGCACGTCGATGGCCGCAGGCTCCATGCTCGGCGGCCTGATCGCGCTGCGCGTCACCCCGCGACGGCCCCTGATCGTCGCCAACCTCGTGCTCGCGCTCTCGTCCCTGCAGCTGCTCGCAATCGCCGTGCCCGCGCCGATCGTCGTGATCATGGCCGCCTGCGTCGTCGGCGAGGCGGCTCTGATCTTTCTGAACGAGGTCTGGTTCGCCACGATCCCGCAGCTCCTACCAGCAGACCTGCTGGCCAGAGCCACGTCCTTCGACTGGCTGCTCTCGATCATCGCCATGCCGCTTGGATTTGCGGTGACGGGACCGGTGGCCGATCACGTCGGACTTCGCGCGACGCTAATAGCGGCAGCCCTCATCATGGCCGTGCCCTGCGTGCTGATCGTCTTTGTGCCCGGTGTGCGGCGGGTCAAGCGGACGGCAGAAGGACAAGTGATCCTCGAGGGCGCGGTCTAAGCCAGGGAGACGTACCCCTCGTGCCAAAGCTGGAAAGCGAAAAGCGTCCACAACTGCTTGCGGTTGTCGCGGCGCCCGGCGAGGTGATCGTCGATGAGGTCCCTGACGGCCCGCGGCTCGAAGAAACCCTCTCTCGAGAGGCGATCGGGTGCGAGCACCGACAGCATCTGCTCCTTCAGCGGCCCGCGGAACCATTCCGCGACCGGGATGCCAAAGCCTTTCTTCGGACGGTTGAGGATGCGGTCCGGCAGGACGCCGCGGAGTGCACGCTTCAACAGGAACTTCGACCGCATCCCCCGCAGCTTCATGCGCAACGGAAGGCTTGTCGCGTAGGCGACGAAGTCGTTGTTCAAGAGCGGCACGCGACCCTCCAGCGAAGCCATCATCGACGCGCGGTCGAGTTTGACCAGGATGTCGTTCTCCAGGTAGAGCCGCATGTCCATCATCAGCACCTGGTTCAGCGGATCGTATGAACCGAACTCGTCGCCACCGTTGGCATCACCGAGCGAAGCACGCACCTCTCGCGACAGAAGCGCCGTCCGCTCCTCGGACGCGAAGGAACCCATCCATCGCCGATGCCGCTCAGCCACCGGATGCGCCGCCCCGCTGACGAACCGCTTGGCCCGAAAGTCGAAGCTCAAGTTGCCTCGCGAGACGGGCAGACGTTGCACCAGCGGCTCGACGATGGCCCGTCGGAGAA
>VBGV01000143.1 GCA_005880755.1 Chloroflexota bacterium | reverse complement strand
CGGGCGATGAGCTGGCTGAACTGGGAGCCGAAGTCAAGCACGAAAACGGTTTGCTGCCGCGCGCTTTTCTCGACCTCTTCCCGCCTTGCCGCGGCGGTCTGGTTCAGCTCTTGCCCATGCCCACGTGCTGGGCCTGCTGGAACATCTTGCCCTCGGAGACGATCGAGGGCGCGATCACCATCTCGACGTGCTGGAACTCCGCGATGTCGTGCGCACCACAAACCCCGAGCGCCGAGCGCAGCGCGCCCGCGAAGTTCTGCGACCCGTCGTCGACGCGGGCAGGACCGAGCAGGATCTCGCGCAGCGTCGCCTTGGTTCCGACCTGGATCCGCGTCCCGCGCGGCAGGTTGGGGTCAGGCGTCGCCATGCCCCAGTTGAAACCTTTCGAGGCTGACTCCTCCGACCCTGCCAGGGGCGTGCCGATCATGACCGCGTCAGCGCCCGCGGCGAACGCCTTGCAGACGTCGGCGCCGATCCGCATCCCGCCGTCGGTGATGACCGCGACGCGCATCCCGCCGCGGCGCATGTGCTCGTCGCGGGCCGCGGCCACGTCGGCCGTGGCTGTGACCTGCGGCACACCGACCCCGAGCACGCCGCGCGTGGTGCACGCCGCGCCGGGACCGACGCCGACGAGGATGCCGGCGATGCCGGTTTCCATGAGCTCCAGGGCGGTGTCGTACTGGACGCAGTTGCCGACCACGACCGGAATGTCGCACGCACGCACGAGGTCCTCGAACGCGAGCTGGTGATAGGAGCGGGACGAGTGCCTGGCCGTCAGCACGGTGCCCTGCACGACGTAGATGTCGGCGCCCGCCTTCTGGACGACCTCGGCACGTTCCTCGGCGCGGGCAGGGACCGTGGAAACGGCGCATGGAACACCCGCGGCCTTGATCGCTTTGATCCGCTCGCTGATCAGCCCGGGCTTGACCGGCTCTCGGTAAGCCTCCCTGAGCACTGCGTTGACCGTTGCCTTATCCGCGTCCGCGATCTTCTTGATGATCGGCGCGGAATCCTCGTAGCGGGTGTGCACTCCGTCGAGGTTCAGCACCGCGACTCCGCCGAGCTTGCCCATCGCGATCGCGAATTCGACATCGACGACGCCGTCCATCGCCGAACCCCAGAAGGGAAGAGGGAGTGCGAAGCGATCGCCCATCGAAAACGTGATGTCGACCTCGTCGGGGTTGAGCGTCACGCCACCGGGCACAAGCGCGACCTCATCGAAGCCATATGCCCGGCGCGCGCGCCGCCCGATCCCGATCTCGAGGCCAGACTGCTCCCCGGGAATTGCTTCTCGGGTCTGGATCCGGCTCTGGTTCAGGGTGTGTTTACTCCATTGAATGGGGCGGGTTCGCTGAATTATAGACGACCTCTATCCTTAGGTCGGTGTATCGCACGCTCGAGTACCTGAGTGGAATCTCAGACGACGACGTGCGCCGCCTGCGCACCGTCGGGATCCATCACACCAACCAATTCCTGCATCGCGCTTCGCTCGACATCGATCGCCGGCGCCTCTTCAAGAAGACCGGCATCAGCACGGATCGGCTGATCGAGTTCGCGCACCAGTGCACGCTGCTCGAGGTGTCGGGCATGGAGCGATGGGTTCCCCTCGTGCGGAGGCTGGGCATCAACTCGATGCAGGATCTGCGCGCGCAAGACGCCGGCGATCTTCACCGGAAGCTGATCGAAGCCATCGGCCTCGCCGGCGCTCCGAGCCTGACCGACGTCCAATACTGGATCAGCCAGGCGACGGCGCTCGACATCGTGGAAGAACCGGAGCCGGCGAAACCGGTTCCGATCATCGAATAGAGGAAGGGGCGGGCTTGGAGCCCGCCCCTTCTGACACTTTGCTAGAAGCCGCTGCCCTCGAAGACGTCGGTCGAATTCTTCTTGGTTGGGGTTCTGTCGGCCGGTGGAGTTACCGAGGTCAAAGCACTGCAGGACAGCGTGGTTCCGCAGGTCCCCTGGACAAAGACCGGATTGAATCCGCTGCCGACCGCGAGTAGGGCTTCATAGTCGCCAACGAAGTAGCCGCCTGCGTACGGTGCATCGAGCATGTTGAAAGTGTCCCCCACTGGCGTAGCAGTGGCTCCCGTGTCGATGCTGTGTGGGTTGGTTGAGGTCACGGCCGAAGCCGGAAACTTCTTGATGAGGTATGTGGTTGGCTCGCTGCCCAGCGAAGTGGTGCCGAACTGGTAGTAGCTGACGGCAACCGTGCTGCCGCTGTCAGAAACTGCCACGTTCGCTGTGAAAGCCTGGTTGCCGGTTGGGCTGTTGACTCGCTTCGGCGAGCTCCAATGCGAGCCTCCGTCGTTTGAAGCTGAGATGACGATCTCGTCGTGGCCGCTGAAGCGTGCATCCTGCCAGACGACGTAGAGGTCACCAGTCGCGGGATCGATCGCGGGCTCCGGCAGAATGTCGCCGGTCCGGATCGGAGCCGGTGGCTTGTTGGTCGTGGGATTCACGTTGTTGGGATCGGAGACGCCGGCGGTGAGCAAGCTGGCGATCAGCTGAGGCGCGCTCCAGGTGTCACCCCCATCCGTCGACTTCTGGAAGGCGACGTTGTAGCCGTGCGCCCCGCTTGGATTTCCCCCCGCGTTGCTTCCTGTGTTGTAGATCTGGTTGAAGAAGTCGTAGAGAGTTCCGGTTGTTGGATCCACAACGATGACATTGCCGATCGTCTGGTTGTTCTGGTTGGTCGACTTGTTGACGTTGTCGTTGATCACCCTGACCGGTGACCATGTGACTCCGAAGTCGGTCGTCTTTGAAAAAAGCGTTTTGTCGTGAAAAGCAGCCGCGTGGAGGTCAGCCTCCACGCTCATGTTGGGGCCGATGAGCACATCCCAGACGACGTAGGCCGTGCCGGCGTGCTTGGGATCGGGGTCGGCCGTGACCGACTCCTTGTCGTGGAAGAACTGGAAGTTGCTGTCCAGCACCGGGACCGGCACGCCCGTTTGCGAGTCGGAGTGCAAGCTCTGAGCGTTGACCCACGTCGTCCCGCCGTCATAGGAAACCGCGGCGCCGACTGTGTTGCCGTTCTTACCCGGGCTCTGGTTGAAAGAAAGGGAGACCGCGTATGCGGTTGCGCCTGCGTTGTGGTCTCCCGGCGTGCCTGGGCCGAATGAAACCCACGGGTCAGAGGCCCGCTCGTACTGCAGTTCGGTTGGAGTCCCTGCGGCACACTGACTGAACGGCAGAGACCCAACGGTCCAAATCGAGCCGCCATTCTTGGTTACGCCCGCAGCAAGGCCGTGGGCTCCGCCGTTGCTCCACCGGTCCTGCTGCCAGACAGCAATGACGTTCGCCGTATCTGTCGGGTTGACAGCGCCATACGGTTCAACCTCTGAATTCAGGTAGTTCCGTCCCGTGCCTTGCCCGACGGTGCAGCCGCTGTAGGGATCACTTGTTGCGTTAGTGACCGGATTCACGACACCGGCCGCCAAAGCTGGCCCTGACAGGGCGACCAGAAGGCCGGTGGCGACGGCAAAAGCAACTAATGGTCGTTTCATACGCCCTCCCCGCAACGAGATCGCTTCGAATTGCGTCCATGCGTCGATGCGCACGCCAAATTCACATCCCCCTTTCAGTGCCAGCTGGCGAACGCTATTTCAGATGACCTTAATCCCAGCCCGTTCTTTCGCGCAACCAGCGAACTGCGACGCGTCCTTGCGCCGATTGGAAGGCGCGCACCGTGGGCAGACCAGGTGGCGGCGAATCCAGCGCGCCCACGGCGAAGTAGCCCGCCATCGTGCAGATCACGGCGTCGATCGCGTTCTTGTTGACGTCCTGGATCTCGAAGCGGGAGAGGAACGATTCGGGGTCGGGTCCTCCCTGCATCGCCACGCTTGGGGCCATCGCCACCCAGTCGACCCACGCGGGCCCGAGGCGCGCCCATGGCCAGTCGACGACATAGACGCGGTCGCCGGCGAGGAGCAGGTTGTCGGCGCGAAGGTCGAAGTGGACCAGACCGTGCCCGGCGGCCAAAGCCGGCGCCTCTGCCTCGAGCTCCGCGAGGCGGCCGAGGTTTTCCACGCACCATTCGTCGAGCCGCGCCTCTCCTCTCTGATGCGCGACCTGCCATCCGTTGATGTGGTCCGCGAATGCTTCCGCCGCCGTTTCGTCCACCTCGAAAGGTGATGGCGTGAGGACGGTGCCCATGTCTCGCAGCGCGTCAACCACGAGCGCCAGGTCCGGCTCCGTCCACGGCTCGTATGGATGGCGCCCCTCCACGTCCGAAACACAGCGCGACCCAGCCGCCCTCGTCGTAGGTCCAGAGCAAGCGAGGCACCGGAGCGGAGACGGGCAGCGCCGCCACGATCCGAGCCTCGCGGCGGTGCAAGCTCGGTGAGTCCGGGTTCGCCGCTTCGCTGACCGCCTTGATGAACACGCGACGGTCATCCCCGAGGCGAAGCCGAGCGGCGAGTCCAGGCGAGAATCCAGTCGGCTGCGTGATCGATGCGACGACTGGAGAACCTAGGCGGTCTTCGAGAGCCGCTCGCACTTCGGCCGGCAGATTTTCCCAGTCGACACGGAGTCCCTTTGCCGGAGGGTTAGAGGAAGACACCTCGGCGCAGCTTCAGGTTCTCGTAGATGCCTCGCTGGATGGTGTCGCGGACGTCGTCCGCCAGGGTCATCACCAGATGCTGGTCTTCGGCGGCCTTGGGTGGCAGGTGAGCGACCTCCACCGGCGGATGGAACTGGATGCGCCACTTGCTCGGCAGCGGGATCATGCCGAGCGGGCCCAGCCACGGCCAGAACGGCGTGACCGGGAAGTAGGGCAGGCCGAAGAGCCGGGCCACCGGGGTCAGGTCGCCGACCATCGGGTAGATCTCCTCTGACCCGACCACGGAGACCGGGATGATGGGCGCCTGGGCTCGTATCGCGGTCGCCACGAAGCCGCCCCGACCAAACCGGCGCAGCCTGTAGCGATCTCGGAAGCTCTTGCCCGTGCCCCGCGTGCCCTCCGGAAAAACCAGGACGAGCTCATCGCGCTCGAGCAGGCGGCGAGTGTCGTCCGGATGGCCGACCGCCTGCCCCGTGCGGCGCAGGAACCAGCTCATCACGGGCATGCCCATGAACTGGCTCGCCACCAGCGCTCGCACGTGGCGTGGATGAGGATGTTCGACGAAAACCGCGGTCTTGATCATCGTCCCGTCCCAAGGCAGCACACCCGCGTGGTTGGCGACGAGGAGCGCGCGTCCGGTTGCCGGGACGTGTTCGACCCCGGTGGTTTCGACCCGCCAATAGTCGTGATACAGCGACTTGAAGACGGTGAGAAACGACTCGGTCCACTGCGGATCGAAGCCGAAATCGTCGACCGCGTAGTTCGAACCTCGCCGGGCGAGCTCGCGCTGCTGATAGATGAACTGGACCACCTCCATGATCCGGCCCAGATCGATCACATCACGGCCCGTCAGCTCGCGCAGCCGGACTGAAAGCGCGCTGACCGCCTGCAGCGCGTACATCGGGGCCTGGCGCTGGAGGCGGCGGATGGGCTTCGGCAGGCGGAAACCGGTCGGAGGCGCGACGACCTTCGCTTTCTGGCTGTTCCGCTTCCGCTCGACGCTCGTGCTCTCCGCGATCAATTGCTCAGCTGGCGCTCGCGGCGCCGCCTCTGCTGCAGGTAGACCTGCAGCTCGTATTCCTGCGGCGGTGATGGCGCTTCGATCAGCTCGGCCTGTTTGCCGCGGGCAAGCGCGTCCATCGTCGCCCGCGAGCCGTAAACCGGACGCCATCCGAACTCCGTCGCCAGTCGCGAGCAGTCCATGACTGAACCGAACGCAATGATGTCGGCCAGGTGTGCGGGCAGGTCGACGCCGGCGAACATCCTCAACCCCAGCCTCGAAAACCAACGCCCGTAGGGAGGCAGGATGGGAGCCGGCCTTCCGCCCATGATGTCGATCGCCTGGCTCAGCAGCACGACGCCATCGCCCGCGACGTTGAATGCGCCGGCGTGGTCGCCGACGGTCGCGCGAACGATCACGTCGGCCGCGTCGTCTTCGTGCAGGAGCTGGAGGCGCGGATCGAAACCGGCGAAAGTCGGCACGACCGGAAGCGAGAGGTACCGGGCAAGGCTCGTGTCCTCGCTGACCCGCGACCCGAGGCGCAGGACGGTCACGCCACACAGCTCGGTGCGCAGCGCGAATTCGCTCACCAGCTGCTCCATCTCGAGAAGATCGCGCGTCAGGCCAGACGCAGCCTTGTCCCAGTTGATCATTTCCTCGGAGAAGAACGACGGGTCGGTGGGCCCCGCGCCATAGATCGCCTGGCTCGATTTCACGACCAGCCTTCTGACTGGGCTGGACGGCGCCGCACAGCCGACGAGGACGTTCATCGTGCCGATCACGTCGGTCTCGTGCACCGATCGTTCTCCGTGCGCCGCGTCCACCATCACCGCCAGGTGCACGACAGTGTCGATGTGCAGCTGGCGGATGAGCTTCCCGATCACGGAAAGGCGCGTGTCCGCATGGACGAAGTCCATCGCCTCGATCGCGCTGACAGGGTCCGCGACGTCGCAGCCAAAGAGCAGCGGCACCTGCGGCGCCAGCCGGCGTGCCACCTCGGCGCCAAGCGGGTTGGAGACGCCCGTGACAAGTACACGATGAGGCTTGAACGGAGTCATTGACATCTCAATCTAAAGGAGTGGAGCTGAAGCCCGGATTTATTCCGGGCGTCCCCCGGTTGCCCAATCCGGTCGCCGACAACCTGAATGCCAAAGGGGGGTTCCGCGGGGGGATCCTGATCCCCCCGCGCCTTTATGGATAGATGCCCCTAACCGTCGTTGCGTTGGCTACTCGCTGCACCGCCAGGGCGTACGCCGCGGCGCGCATGTCGACCCGCTTGTTGACCGAGGTGTGCAGGATCTCGTAGAAGGCTCGCGTGATCACGTGGTGCAGCTTGGTGTTGATCTCCTCCTCCTCCCAGAAGAAGGCCTGCAGGTCCTGCACCCACTCGAAGTACGAGACGATCACACCACCGGCGTTGGCGATGATGTCCGGAACCAGGAAGATCCCGCGCTCGTGCAGGATCGGGTCGGCTTCCGGGGTCACGGCCGCGTTGGCGCCCTCTGTGATCAGGCGAGCCCGAACCCGCCCGGCGTTGTGCTCGGTGATCTGGTCCTGCACCGCCGCAGGCACCAGCACGGTCACCGGCAGCTCGAGCAGCTCGGCGTTCGTCACCGCGTCGGCTTTCTTGAAGCCGCCCACACCGCCGCGCACCTGGCGGTGCTCGTCGAGCGCGGCGAGGTCGAGGCCTTTGGGGTTGTAGACGCCGCCCTTGGAGTCGCTGACGGCCACTACGCGAAGACCGGCTTCGGTCAAAAGGCGCGTCGCGGACCGTCCGACCTGCCCGTAACCCTGGACCGCGACCGTCGGCGTCTCCTCATCGATATGGAGGTACTTGAGCGCTTCCAGCGTCAGGTAGGTCGCGCCGCGACCGGGCGCCTCGACCCGACCTTCCGAACCGCCGACGTCGACGGGCTTGCCAGTAACGGATGCCGTGACCGAATGGCCCTGGTGCATCGAGATCGTGTCCATGATCCAGGCCATGATCTGGGGGCTCGTTCCCATGTCCGGTGCGGGGATGTCCTTTTCAGGGCCGATGAGGATCGCGATCTCGGTCGCGTAGCGCCTTGTGAGGTGCTCCAGCTCGTTCTGCGAAAGCTTGCGGGGATCGACTGCCACAGCGCCCTTGGAGCCGCCGTAGGGGATCCCGACGGCGGCGCACTTCCACGTCATCAGCATCGCGAGCGCTTTGACCAGGTCGAGGTTCACGTCGGGGTGATAGCGAATGCCGCCTTTGGCGGGGCCGCGGCTGATGTTGTGCTGCACCCGCCAGCCAGTGAAGACATGGACCGAACCGTCGTCCATGCGGACCGGGAAATGGACGGTCAGCTCGCGTTTGACCTCGCGGAGGCCTTGCCGTGCGTCTTCGGAAAGACCGATGACGTCAGCCGCGGCATCGAAACGCCGCTGTGCGGTCTGGAAGGCAGAGGAGCGAATTTCGACCGCCATATGGCGACTTCCGATAGTAACTCCCGGCCTTCGCGGTTGGTCAATGCAGAATTGCCTTGATGACGCGACCCCACATCGCCACGTTCGCGCTCATCGCGCTCGTCGCCCTGGCCACCGGGTTCGTGCTCGCCGGCCAGATCCGGGCGCAGCTGCTCACGCCCTCCAACCAGCTCGCCCGCTACCAGGCCCTGGTTCGCAACGTCCAGGAGCTCGAAGCGACCAACGCCGACGACCGCCGGCAGATTGCATCGCTCCGGGTGCAGATCGACGGGCTCGAATCCGAAGCCGCGGCCCGCTCGGCGGCCACCCAGGCGTTGAAGAGCCAGCTCAGCGATCTGCGGGCCCACGCGGGCCTTATCGCCATGCACGGGCCCGGCCTTGAGGTGAGCTTGCGCAATGGCGTGCCAGGTCCGGACACCGGGGGCAAGGCCGGCTACCTGATCAACTTCCAGGACGTGCAGGACGTCGTCAACCTGCTGTTCGCGCAGGGCGCCGAGGGCATCGCCGTGAACGGCCGGCGCATCACGCCCTTGACGGCGTTCTCCGGTTCCGAGGGACAGATCGTGATCGACCAGGGCACGCCCTTTACCGCGCCCGTCAAGATCGCCGCCGTCGGGGACCGCAACCGGATGCAGGAGGCGCTTGACGATCCGTCCGCATTGCCGGACATTCGCGCCCGGCAGGTTCAGTTTCAGGTCCACCTGACTCTCGAGGGCAGCGCCGACGTCGCCCTGCCTGCATACGACTCGAGCCTCCAGATTCCTCATGTCAGCTCGACCTAGGACCGCCCGGCGGGCGTCTCGCGCGCGAGGGATCAGCGTTTGGCTGATCGCGCTGCTGGTCGCGCTTGTGGCGACGGTCCAGATCCGAAGCGAGGCCGAGGTCGAGCGCAGCCTGGTCGGCATCGACTCGACCTCGCTCGCGTTTCTGATCGACGACCTCCACCGCGCCAACGAGTCCCTCGATGCCGAGAAGGCAGCCCTGGTTCGCCTGCGTGCTCAGCTGCAGTCCGGTCAGAGCGGGGCGGCCGACCAGGTCCTGACGGACGAGGCCAACCGCCTCCGCGCGCTGGAGGGACTGATCCCGGTCCAGGGACCTGGCGTCGTGATGGTGATCGACGCGAGCGGTCTGCAGGCGCTCGACCTGCAGGACGCGCTGAACAACCTCGCAGCCGCCGGCGCCGAAGCAATCGACGTCAACCAGCGCCGCGTGGTGACCGGCGTTCCAGTGACTCAGACGAGGGATGGCGTCGCGATCGACGGAGTCGTCGTCGTCCCGCCCTGGAAGATCTCAGTCATCGGCGACGTGAATCGACTCGCCGCCGTCGCCGACCTGATGGCTCAGCAGCTGCGTGCGGACAGGAGGGTCCGTGAGGCGACCTACCGAATCGACTCTGACGTTGTGATCCGATCGGTGATCAGCGAGAGGCCTTTCGTTTACGCGGTCGCGTCATAGCTCCGTCGGAAGCGCCTGCCTTCTTCAACTGCGCCGAGATTCGATCCAGCCTCTCGTTGATGCGGTCGATGTCATGACGCGTCGGGATGCGCAGCCTTCGCAGGGCGCGCTCGATCGCGTCGTCCGCCATGCTCTCGAGGCCTTCGCGGCGGCGCTCGACCTGGCTGCGCAGGTCTGCGGGCACGTTCAGTGTCTTTCTCACGTAATCGAGCAGCGCCTGCCCACGATCATGCAGCATCTCGCCGCCCGCGTCGATCACCCGCGCCGGTCCGCGTTTCTCTTCTGACAGGACAATCTGCGACAGAGTCACCTGGGTCAGGTTGTTTCCGTTGTCGCGGTCGACGACTTCGATCTCGTGTCCCTCGCGCACGAGCTGCGCGATTCCTTCGAGTGTGATGTAGCGGCTGGTGCGAGTGTCGTAGAGCTTGCGGTTTGCGTACTTCTTGATAAGGTGTCTTGCGGGGGCTACTGGCACAGGCAGGCCCATTCTAACGCGGTGCGTCAAGCGCTCCGCGCGGCATCGTCATGGAGGTCATGCATGGCAAAAAGGAAGCGCACGTCAAGACGATCCGGTCTCGTGGGACGAGCGGTGAGCGCCGGCCGGCGCGCCCTCAAGGAGGCGGAGAACCGAGTCCCGCCTGACCTGCGACGCCAGCTGGAGCGGCGGCTCAAAGACGCAGACAAGACGGCGCGAGTCGCGATCAAGCAACTTCAGACGCAGGTCAAGAAGGCCAGCACCAGGGCGGACGTCAACAGCGTGCTCAAGCGCATCGACGGCCTGACCAAGCAAGCGCGCCAGATCGCCCGGGGCGCCGGAACACGGGCGACGTCGACGCGGCGGCGCGCCACCACTACGACCAAACGGGCGGCGAGCCGGACGCGGAAGGCAGCCGGAACAGCGCGGCGCAAGGTGGCCTCTCGAGCTGCCCCGACCCGACGCGCCGCCTCGACCCGACGCGCCGCCTCGACCCCACGCGCTGCTGCACCTCGCCGGACCACGACCCGCCGTGCGCCGTCGAGGCGGTCGCGGCCCGCTCCTACGAGCGCGCCCGTCATGCCCGAGACGCCTTTGTTCAGTCCGGAACCCGGCGGCGGGATGGGATCGGGCGAGGGCTTCCAGGGCTAGAAGGCC
>VBGV01000290.1 GCA_005880755.1 Chloroflexota bacterium | reverse complement strand
CACTGGAGAGCAACGAACCGTACCTGAGCGCCGCTCTCGACATGATCTCGAAGCTGGTCGAGCGCGTCGAGCCGACCGTGCCTGCGCAGCGGATCATGCTGCTCGGCTTCTCGCAAGGGGCGTGCCTAACGCTCGAGTGGGCCGCTCGCAATGCGCGCCGGTACGGCGCCATCGCCGGCCTGAGCGGCGGCTTGATCGGACCTGAGGGGACTCCGCGCGACTACCCGGGCGACTTCGACGCAACACCTGTCTTCCTGGGCTGCAGCGACGTCGACCCGTACATCCAGAAGGACCGTGTGGTGGAGGCGGCGGAGGTATTCAAACGGATGGGAGCCGACCTGATGGTTCGCCTCTATCCTGGCATGGGGCACATGGTCGGTCCGGAGGAGATCGCCATCGTCCGCGGCCTGGTCGAGTCGATTTAGACAGCAAGGAAACCCGCCCCGCACGCTTAAATAGCGCAGTGACACTCGAAAACATCGTCGTCACGATCGTGGTCGGCCTGGTCGCCGGCTTCCTCGCCAGCCGTGTCGTCCTGGGCAAAGGCCGGGGCTGGTTCTGGGACATCATCATCGGCATCCTTGGCGCGATCATCGGCGGTTGGTTGGCCGGCGTGCTGCACATCTCGGTCAACGTTGGCCCTTCGATCCTCAATCAGATCATCATCGCCTTTGCCGGCGCCGTGATCCTCCTTCTGATCTGGCGACTGCTGTTCCGGCGGGGGAAATAGCCACCGCTTCCCCCGTCTTCTAGTCGTCAGATGGACTACCGGCAGCCCGTCAGGTTTGGCGTGTTTGTCACTCCCGAGGCGACCGAGCGGCCCCTGCAGATGGCCGCGCTGGCGGACGAGCTCGGCTACGAGGTGGTCGGTGTCCAGGACCATCCATACCAGCGCCGCTTCTTCGACACCTGGACGCTGCTGACGGCGATCGCGATGCGGACGGAACACATCACGGTGTTTCCGGACGTCGCGAACCTGCCCCTGCGGCCGCCGGCGGTGCTCGCCAAGGCTGCGGCGACTCTCGACCTGTTGAGTGGCGGCCGCGTCGAGCTCGGGCTCGGGGCGGGTGGGTTCTGGGAGGCGATCAAGGCATACGGCGGTCCGGTTCGGACTCCCGGCGAGTCGGTGTCGGCGCTCGAGGAGGCGATCCAGGTGATCCGCCTGATTTGGAGCGGCCAGCATGGGATCCGCTTCGAGGGCAAGTTCTATCCGCTGGCCGGCGCGCATTCAGGGCCGATGCCGGCGCACCCGATGGGCATCTGGCTCGGCGCGTACAAGCCACGCATGCTGTCGGTTGTCGGACGCCTGGCGGACGGGTGGGTGCCCTCGCTCGGCTACTTCAAGCCTGCCGACCTTCTCGAAGGCAACCAGCGCATCGACGAAGCGGCCACCAAGGCGGGACGTGATCCGCGTTCGATCCGGCGCCTGCTCAACGCCGGCTATCTCGACGCCGAAACGCTGGTCTCGCTGGTAGTCGACTACGGGATGGACACTTTCCTGGTCAGCGACGACCCGGATGAGATGCGGACTTTCGCCACGGAGGTCGCGCCGAAGGTGCGCGAGGAAGTTGAATCACGCCGATCTCGTAGCACTGATTGAGGAAGGGGTCGGGGAGAGGGGAGGCCGTTGGGCCGACCTCGGTGCCGGCGAAGGCGCGTTCACCCTGGCTCTCGCCGACCTGCTCGGCCCCGAAGCTCACGTCACCGCCATAGATAAGGACGCGGGCGCGCTCCAGAGCATTCAGGGCCGATTCGAGGTCCGAGTCGCGGACTTCACGCGCCCGCTGGAGTTGCACGACCTCGATGGCGTGTTGATGGCGAACTCGCTGCATTACGTGCGCGACAAGCAGCCGGTTCTGGAAGCGGTTCGGAAGATGCTTCGCCCTGGCGGGCGCTTGATCATCGTCGAATACGGCGCCGACCGCGGCAACCCGTGGGTGCCTTATCCATTCACGTATGCGAAGTGGGAAACGATGGCGGCTCGGGCGGGCTTCAAGGGCACGCGCCTGCTGAAAACCGTCCCGAGCCGCTGGCTGGGGAGCATGTACTCCGCCGTCTCCCTCTCCCCTTCAGGGGAGAGGGTTGGGGTGAGGGGCGAGGACTAGAAAACCTGCGACTGCACCTCGGCCTGCTGCCCGTGCCGTCCCCGGTGGCGCCGCATCCAGCGCCGGATCATCACGCTGCGGCGATCATCGCCGCCGCGACCGCCGCCCCCAGGGTTGAAGCGCTTGGTCACGCCGTCGAGCTTGGCGCCCCAGGTGACGTACTTCTTGAACCGCTCCTCGGCCTCCCGGGCGATGCCGATTCGGTGGCCGCGCGTCTCTTCGCGGAACCGGGCGATGCGGCCGGCGGCCGCGCCTTCCTTTTCCTCAGGCGTGGAGCCGAGCTTGGTCTCGGGCAGCGTACCGATGACCACGATCTGGTCGTCCTCGACGGCGACCTCCACTCCCGAGAACCAGCCGTCCGGGAGCCTACCGGCAAACCAACCTTTGATCGATCCGAGCTCTTTCTCATCCATGTATTACATAATTACACTGTAAAGATGAAGAAGTCAACTGGAGGCTCCGGCGAAGCCGCGCAAGCGAGCCGTAAGCTCACGTGGACATGGGAATGATGCCGCCGGGCTCGCACGGGCCCGTGATCTGGTGGGGAGGTTGGGGGCGGGGCCGGCGCAACCCCGAGAGCGGTCCCGCCAACAGCGGCCTGACCGGCGATCCCACGATCGAGCCGCCGCAGCAACCCGAAGGCC
>VBGV01000289.1 GCA_005880755.1 Chloroflexota bacterium | reverse complement strand
TCGCTTGTCTGCGCGGCCTGGTCCGCTTCCACACCGCTTTCCTCCGCACGCCGAAGTTCAAGGAGAGCGAGGCGTCGGTCATCAAAGCCTTCCGGGCGGCGCAGATGGAGACGCTTCTCGCCGCGGCCGGTATCGCGGCTGCTTTGGTGATGCTGGTCAGGGCGCCGTCGGTGCCGACGATCGCTCTGGCTGTGCTGCTCCTCTTTCAGGCGGCCATCTACGCCAACGCGACGTGGGCGGGCGCCGCGGCCGAGGGCATCCACCTCACGCCGCTGCGCCGCGCCTACCGGAATTCGGCGCAGAGCACCGGGGCGCGGCCCGGACTGGGGTCCGAAACGCTCGCGGTTCCCGTGGCGGCCGGCCTTGCCGCGCTGGCCGTGATGCTGCTGATCTCGATGGCAGCCCCGCCGCCCGGGCCTGAACCAGCAACGCCGGCCCCGGCGGAGCAGCCCGCACCGGTAGCGCACCCGTCGCCGTCGGCATCGCCCAGCGCATCGCCTTCGGCCTCTTCGTCCCCATCCGCGACGCCTTCGGCGTCGCCGTCAGCGTCACCATCACCCTCCGGATCTCCCAAACGGTGAGGTCGCGAGGGGCCGGTATTCTCAGGAGACGCTAAGGAACAGTCGAGTCACCTCACAGCTTGCCGGGGCAACCTGGAGCACAAAACAGCGTTCCAGAGAGTTACCGGAGGACAGATCAATGTCAGAAGAGAAACCACAAGAGCCGGAACAGCCGGCGCCCACCCCGTCCGACCAGGCTTTGCTTTCGCCGCCCACACCCGACGCCATGGGGCCCCCACCCGAGTGGATGCCTGCGCCTCCGCCTCGACCAGCTTCGATCTGGAACCGGATCGCCGCATTCATCGTGCTCATCGCGGTGGTTGCGGCTGCAGCGGGCGCAGGGATCGGGTGGAGTCTCGCGCGTGCGGTCAACAACCGGCCGGTCGCCCAAGCAACGACCTCGCCCGAAGCGCCGATCCAGCAGGTCACGCCAGGGACGAGCACCTCGCCGAGCAGCACCACGGATGCGATCGCGGCCAAGGTCAGCCCGGCCATCGTGGACATCAACACCGTGCTGGGCAATGGCGCCGCCGCGGGCACCGGCATGCTCATCAGCTCGACCGGCGAGATCCTGACCAACAACCATGTCGTCAACGGCTCGACCAGCATCACCGTCACGGTGCAGGGTCGCTCGCAGAAATATTCGGCCCACGTGGTTGGGGTCGACATCTCGCAGGACATCGCCGTGATCCAGATCGACGGCAGCGTGTCGGGCTTGCCGACCGTCAAATTTGCCGATTCATCGTCGCTCAAGGTCGGTGAAACGGTCGTGGCGCTCGGGAACGCATTGGGACGCGGCGGCGCCCCCAACGTGACATCGGGCCAGATCACCGCTCTCGACCAAACGATCACGGCCAGCTCAGGCGGCAGCAGCTCAGAGACTTTGAACGGAATGATCCAGAGCGACGCCGTCATCTATGAAGGGGACTCCGGAGGCGCGCTCGTCAACACGGCGGGCCAGGTCGTGGGCATGATCACCGCCGGCCAGGCGCAGGGCTTCCGCTCCTCGGCGTCGGACGTCGGGTTCGCAATCGCTTCCAACACCGCGGTCGGCATCGTCAACCGGATTCGCGCGCACGAGCAGGCGGCGGACCTCACCTACGGCCAGGTCGGCTTTCTTGGGGTGTCGGTCCAGACCCTGGATGCCTTCAGCGCGCAGCAGCTGGGCCTGAGCGTGTCCTCCGGTGCGCTGGTCACCAGCGTTCAGCCAGGCTCGGGGGCCGAGGCGGCGGGCATCGCGCGCAACTCGGTGATCACCAAAGTCGGTGGGGCATCGGTCACGTCGTCGGACACGCTTGGCACGGCAATCAGGTCGCACAGGCCCGGCGACAGCGTGTCTGTGACGTGGGTCAACCAGGGCGGCACGCACACGGCAACCGTGACGCTCGCCGGAGTCAACCCCTAGAGAACGAGGGCTGTTCATAAACCGGCTCGCGGCGCTAGTTTCGCAGTGAACGCCGCGCAGCCGGTACCGGTAACTGTTAACAAAGCGGGCCTCGCTCTTCGGCCTGTATCCTTGTCGGGTTGTGCGGATAGTCGTCAAGGATCCCGAGGAGTTCGAGCAGGCGCTGCGCGAGTTCCGGCGCAAGGTGCAGGAGCAGGGGCTCGTGCGCGAGATGAGACGGCGTTCGCACTACGTTCCGCCGGCGGAGGCAAGGAAGATCAAGAGCCTTCGCGCGCGGCGGCGAAGAACGCGCTAGGGACTTCTTTCTCGCCCCTCACCCTGGCCCTCTCCCCTGAAGGGGAGAGGGGAAGATCCGGCCCTCGGTATAATTTGGGCGTTCGGTGACTATGGCGGAGGGGAGACACCCGTTCCCTTTCCGAACACGGTAGTTAAGCCCTCCAGCGCCGATGGTACTGCCGGGGTAACCCGGCGGGAGAGTAGGTCGTTGCCGAGCGTTCTATTCAAGTCCCGCGGCCCTTCGGGGTGGCGGGACTTGAATTTTTCAGGGGAGCGCGGGTTCCGGTTCGATGACGCTTTCCGGGCGCAGCTTGGGCAGCAGCACGTAGCAGCGGATGCTCAGCAGCAACAGGAGCCCGAGCAGCGCCACGAGCACGTCCATCACCACCTGTCCCACCCGCGCGTGGAACAGGAAGATGAGCGTGCCTTCGACCACCACCCCGAAGGCGAGGATCGGCACGAAGACCCGGTCGTGCACGGCCATGAAGAACTGGACCAGCAGGTTGTCCAGCGACAGCGCGAGTCCGATCACCCCGACCGGAAAAACGAGCGGGATC
>VBGV01000288.1 GCA_005880755.1 Chloroflexota bacterium | reverse complement strand
CTATGGGCGGCATCGTGCGCGGAGCACGTCCTTGACCTCTTCGAGTCGGCTCAGCCTGAGGACCCGCGGCCACGTCGCGCGATCGACCTCGGGCGGGCCTGGGCTCGCGGCGAGATCACCATGACCCAGGCTCGCACGGCGGCCGGCCATGCAATGGCCGCGGCCAGAGACCTGAGTGGGCCAGCACGGCATGCCGCGTACGCTGCCGGCCAGGCCGCGGCCGTCGCACACGTCGCGGCGCACGAGCTCGGTGCGGCCGCCTACGCGATCAAGGCCGCACGTGCCGCCGCGCCGGAAGGAGAGGGCGAGAGCGCAGGGCGACTCGAGTGCCGGTGGCAGCGCGACCAGCTCCCGGAGGCGATCCGCGAGCTCGTACTCGACGACCAGCAGTTGCGGAACGACATCTGCTGGTCGGTGTTCCACTGCTAGGCGCCGTCGGGGCTCCAAGCTGCCCAGCAAGCGCGTCGGTGCGTGCGTGAGCACTCAGTCGACCGTGACCGTTTATGAGAAAACTTCTTAACCTAACCTTGATCGTCGATACGGTTATGTAATGCGACCCCTTCGGTACTCCATCAACGTCACATTGGACGGGTGCTGCGATCATCGTGCAATCCCCGCGGACGAAGACTTGCATCGTCACGCGGTCGAGAACATCAACCAGGCCGATGCTCTTCTCTTTGGCCGGGTGACTTACGAAATGATGGAATCAGCGTGGCGGCCGCCGGCGCCGACGGGAGCGAGACCTGATTGGATGGAAGCCTTCGCCCAGACGATCAGCGCGGCAAAGAAGTACGTCGTGTCGAGCACCCTGGAGCAGGTCGATTGGAACGCGGAACTCGTGCGCGGGGATCTGGGCAAGGCCGTTCAGCAACTCAAGCGGGAGTCGGGCAAGGGACTGTTCGCGGGAGGTGTGAAGCTCCCACTGGCGTTGACGGAGCTGGGATTGATCGATGAGTACGAGTTCGTGGTGCATCCCAGGCTCGCGGGCCACGGGCCGACGTTGTTCGCGGGGCTATCGAAGCATGTCGACTTGAAGCTCGTGAGCCGGCTGGAGTTCGGCTCGGGGGCAGTGGCGATGCGGTACGAGCCCAGAAGGTAGCCATCGGCCTTGCCAGCCCGAGCCGGCCCCCAACAACGAAGGACACGGCACCGACACGGTTCGCGACCGGGAGGCCCCGGGTTCAAATTCCGGGCCCCGGGACCAGATCAACAGGCGCGCGCCTCGACATTTCATCTGGGCAGCTAGTGTCACCATCGAAACACCAGACGTAGAGGCACCGATCCGTGATATGAAAAGGAGCGGGCCGGAGTCGGTCGGAGTCGGTTCTTCCAATCGAAGGGGGAGAGAACGTGAGGAGATCCATCGCTGCAGCCGTCGCCGCGCTGGCCGTAATCGCACCCGCGGCAATCACCCCGGCGGCACATGCCTCCGCTGGGACATGGACCTCGATCGGTACTAACCAGGTAGCAAGCTCGCCCACCAGCGGCGCCGGCTATCCGATTCCGGCCGGCTCGAGGGTTCCCGACGCAGGCACCTGCCGGTCCGGCCCGTTCAACGCGAACCATTCTGAGTCCTGGATTGCGGTCCAACCCAACAGTGAGAACCTGGTCGGCTCGTCGAAGTTCTTCTTCGACAAGTTCTCGACCTTCTACATGTTCTATCTCGGCGCCTATCAGGTCACGAATGGACAGCTGAGCAACAACCAGGTCCAGGGCTACGACTGCGTCTCGACCGGTACCCAGGCAATGCCGCCGAGCTGGACCGACACGACCGACCCCAACATCGACTTCGACACCAAGGGTCGCGTCTACCAGACGGTGCTTCCGTTCAATGCCTTCTGGGACGCGTCCAGGCTGCATCCGGACGGCGAGATCGACGTGTCTTTCAGCGACGACATGGGCAAGCACTGGGTCAAGGGCAACGGCGGCAGGGCGCTCGAGCCGCCGAACAACGCCTCGGCCCGCCAGGCCGGCCATGTCGAGGACAAGCAGTGGATCGCGGTCAACCACATCGTCGGCAGCGCCAACCAGGACCACGTCTACGCGGCGTGGGCGGTCTTCAACGGCTCCTCGAATGGCGCTGGAACGAAGGTGCGGCTCGCGGTCTCCCGCGACCGCGGCGAGACCTTCGCGAAGGCCGTGACGATCAGCCCTCCATCGCAGGTAACGGCAGCGGCGACCTATGTCTATCCCGAGATCGACGCGGTCGGTGACCTCTACGTCGCGGTCGTATCCTTCCCGCCCAACGGAGGCCCTTCGACCATCTTCGTCACCCGCTCCACCG
>VBGV01000334.1 GCA_005880755.1 Chloroflexota bacterium | reverse complement strand
CCGACAAGGCCCGCGGCATGCGCCTTGGCGACCCGGGCCAGCGCGTCGGCCGCTGCGGGATCGCGCTGGCAGCGGTGGTACAGGGCGCCGTGCGGCTTGACATACGCGATCGGCGTCACGGCGGCGAGTCCTGCGACCTGGAACGCGATCAGCGCCTCGATGTCCTCTGCGCCGAGCGAACGCTCGACGCGGCCGAAGCCGGCGCGATCGTCATACCCAGGGTGCGCGCCGACCTCGATGCCCAACTTGCGGCACCGCCAGGCGGTGGCGATGGCAAGAGACGCGGATCCCGCATGGACGCCGCACGCGATGTTTGCGCTGTCGACGCAGGCCAGGATCGCCTCGTCCTCGCCGGCACCCTCGCCGATGTCGGCGTTGAGATTCACCCGTGTTTGGTGTCGCCGTGCAGGAGCTGGATCGCGTGGCCGAGGACGGGAATCACCGCCTCGAGTGACTCGGTCGCGCCGTTCACGCTCCCCGGCACGTTGAGGATGAGCGCCTGTCCCCGCACGCCCGCGACGCCGCGCGAGAGCGCCGCCATCGGCGTGCTCGATTCTCCGGCGCGGCGCATCAGCTCGCCGATTCCAGGCACCTCATAGTCGATGAGCAGCGAGGTCGCCTGAGGGGTGACGTCGCGCGGGCCGAGCCCGGTGCCGCCCGTTGTGACCACGAGGTCGGCACCGTCGACGACGGCGGCGACGACCGCGTCGGAGATGCGGTCTTCAGCGTCAGGCACGACCTCGGGGCCGGAAACCTGGAACCTCGCGCGCTTCAGCACGTCGAGCAGCGCCGGTCCGCTGACGTCGTCGCGCGTCCCGGCCGAGACACCGTCGCTGACCGTGATCACGTGCGCGCGGTGGGGCAATTAACGCTTCCAGGTCCCCGAGCGCCCGCCCGATTTTTCGAGGAGCCGCACGGTTTCGAGGTAGACACCGCGCTCGACGCCCTTCGTCATGTCGATCAAGGTCAGGCCCGCGACCGCGGCCGCGGTGAGCGCCTCCATCTCGACGCCGGTCTGGCCGACCACGCGCGCTTTGGTCGTGACGCGGACGCCTCCGTCGATGAACTCGAAGTCCACGCTCACGCTCGTCAGCGGCAGCGGATGGCAAAGAGGGATCAGGTCCGCGGTCTTTTTCGCGGCCATGATCCCGGCCACACGCGCGACCTGGAGCGCATCGCCTTTGGCCGTCCCCTCGCGCACTGCGCGCACCGTCTCGGGCGCCATGCGCACCACGCATTCGGCGGTCGCCTCGCGCACAGTCGCGACCTTGTCGGCGACGTCGACCATGCGTGCCGCGCCCTTCTCGTCGAGGTGCGTCAGGCGTCGGGAGGTGCGGCCGGTCGGGCCGGCCCGATCTTTGGAGCCCATGCGGCCCATTCCGTGTGTTAGGGGGCCCGGCGCGTCGTCGTCGCGCATCTCGGATGCGCTCCTTCTAGCGCCACCCCTGCCTGCGGCCTGGGCCGCCTGGATCTCCAAATCTCTGGGCCGTCCGGCCTGCCGCACCTCCAAGCCACGGGGATCAGGATATGCGCATGTCCGACACCGACGGTGTGCTGTTCGATTACGGCCGCACGTTGGTGACGTTCGACTATCCGACGGACGAGCTGCTGCGGGTGCTGCGAGAGTTTCGCCCGCGGATCGCAGCGGCGCTCGGGGTTCCGGCGCCGGAGGCGGAGACGATCCTTCACGAGGTGCTGCTTCCGATGGAGACGTATGTCGAAAGCAAGAGTGAAGACGAAGTCGACTACGCCGGCGTGTACCGCGATTCCTGGCAGCGCGCCGGCCTGCGGCTGCCCGACGGCCTGCTCCATGAGATCCTCGACGCCGAACAGCGGTGCTGGGACCGCGCTGTCCGCGTCGACCGGGATGCGCTCAGCGTGCTCTCATGGCTTCGTGATCAGGGAATCAAGCGAGGTGTCTGTTCCAACGCTCCCTTCCCACCCGCGATGATGCGGCGCCAGGTCACCACCAACGGCATCGCCGAGCTGGTCGACGCAATCGTCTTCTCCAGCGAGGTCGGACGGCGCAAACCGGCGCCCGAGGTCTATCAAGCCGCGCTCGACGCCGTCGGAACGGATCCGGATCGAACGCTCTTTGTCGGCGACCGGGTGCGCGAGGACTACGAGGGACCGCGCGCGCTCGGGATGCGCGCCGTCGTGGTCACCGCCCACGCCGACGAGATTCCGCCCGACGGCGTACCGACCATCCAATCCCTCGCGGATCTACGGTCGCTGTTGTGAGCGAGCCGAAGAAACGACCGGGCGCGCTGTGGCTGCTGTTCTACGGACGGCGCCGGCGCGGCTTCCCGTGGCTGCTCGTCGCAGTTCTTGCCGCGATCCTCGGTTTGGGCCTGTTCTTCGCGATTCCAGGTGGCGCCGACGTCTCACGCGCTGTGGCTGGCGTCGTCTTTGGATTGCTGATCGCCGGCGCTGTGGTGTTCGCCGTCATCGCCGTGCTGCGACCTCGGCGCCGTCCCTGAGCCGCACGCGAGGCGATGAGCACCGCCGCAGCCCCGGCGCCGACGCCGTTGTCGATGTTCACCACCGTGAGACCGGTGGAACACGACTGCAGCATGGTGGTCAGCGCCGCCTCGCCTGCTCCTCCCCGACCGTAACCGGTCGACACCGGAAGCCCGATCACCGAGAGATCGATCAATCCCGCGACCAATCCGGGCAGCACCCCATCCATGCCCGCCGCGACGACCATCACATCGGCGCCCCACTCGAGCATCGCGGCGAGCGGTCCGACGAATCGGTGCAAGCCGGCGACTCCGAGGTCGGATTCCATCCGGACCTTCAGGCCGCACGCCTCGATCACCATGCGAGCTTCGTCCGCGACCGCGACGTCAGACG
>VBGV01000333.1 GCA_005880755.1 Chloroflexota bacterium | reverse complement strand
CCTCCAACTCGGCGTCGGGCTCGTCGAAGGCGGACAGAACGGGCTCCGTCTCGGCCACCAGCGGCTCGGGCTCGGACACCGGCTCGGGCTCGGCCAGCGGCTCGGGCTCGGCCAGCGGCTCGGGTTCGGCCAGCAGCTCGGGCTCGGCCACCGGCTCGAGCTCGGTCTCGGGTTCGTCTACGGGATTCGTGGCGAGCTCGAGCACCGGTGCCGCCTCCGCGACCGCGGGCGCCGTTTGAGTCGGCAGCGAGACCGCAGCATCCTCGGCTTCGTCCGACGGTCCGGGCAGATCCGGTAAGGCTTCGGGTTCCACGATCGGCGCCTCGGCGGTGGCGAGCTCGGAAACCACGGGCTGGATGACCTCGGGCTCGGCCGCGACATCCACCGGCTCCTCCACCAAAACCGATTCGGGCGGCCGTGTCGAGATCGCGATCGTCTTCGCCCACTCGCGCGACGCCTCAGCCGGCACCGCAAGCACCTGCGTCTCCTGTTCGGGCGCGGGCCGATCCGCGGCGGCCGTGCCCAGGAATCGCTCGAACCACCCGCCGATCCGGCGCAGCCGCTCGACGCGCCGGTCCGGCCGCCCGTTGCGCGAGAGGTCGTGTGACTCCTCCGGGAAACGGACGAGCTCCACGGTCTTGCCGAGGAGCCGCATCGCCCCGAACATCTCCTCGGATTGCGACATCGCGCACCGAAGGTCCATCTCGCCCGCCGTCAACAGCAGCGGGGTGCGGATGTTCTGGACGTAGCGGATCGGCGAGCGCCGCCACAGCTCGTCGAGGTCCGGCCACGGCGGCGGTCCAAGCTGGAGCACGCCCCAGACGACGATGTCGTGCTGGGAGTACTCGCTCACCAGGTTGGAGATCGAGCGCATCGAGACCGCGGCGGCGAAGCGATCGGTGTGGCCGATGATCCAGTTGGTCATGTAGCCGCCATACGACCCGCCGCCGACGCCAAGTCGCGAGGCGTCGATATAGCCGGCGCGTTCGATGATCTGGTCGAGCGAGCTCATGATGTCGATGTAGTCCTTGCCGGCCCAGTCGCGCACGACCTCACGCCGGAAGCGCTCGCCGTAACCGTCGGAGCCGCGCGGGTTCATGTAAAAGACCACGAATCCCATGCTCGCGAGGATCTGCAGCTCGTGGAAGAACGACCAGCCGTACTGGGCATGCGGTCCACCGTGGATCTCCAGCACGGTCGGATACACGCGGTCCGGGTCGTGACCCTGCGGTTTGAGGATCCAGCCCTCCAGCCTCCAGCCGTCGGGAGCGGTGAAGTAGTGCTGCTCAGGTTCGGCGACGTAGCGGTCGTGCAGCCATGGATTCAGGTCGGTGACCCGAGCCTCGGCCCCGTGCGTGAGCATGAACAGCTCGCCTGGACTGCTCGCATCCGAGGCGCAGAACGCGATCACCCCGGAGGCGACGTCGAAGTCGTAGATGCGACGCCGTCCGCCGGCCTCCTCGCGCACGTCGCCTTGAAGGTCGACGGAATGGATCCCCGTCACCCCGGGGCCGCTGGCGAGGAAGTAGATCCGATCGCCCTCCGCCGTCCAGCAGATCCTGGTGGCGTGGCCCGCGCGCATGTCGTTGATCACGCTGTCGTTCACCGCCTGGTCGAAGTCGGCGGTGAGGCAGCGCGGCCCGCCGCCGGACAGCGGCACGACCCACAGCCGCTCGAGCAGGCCGACGTCGAGCCCGTTGGGCGCGATGAACGCGATCTGATCGCCCTTGGGCGACCAGATCGGCGAGCTGAGATAGAAGCCTCCGCCGAGGCGGAGCCGGTTGGCTTGCAGGTCGACCAGGTAGAGGTTCAGCTCGCGCTGCAGGTCAGCCTCGGGTTCGGCGTTGCCGGCCACGACCAGGCGCGTGCTGTCGGGCGACCAGTCGTAGTCCGTGACGTCCCATGCGCCGCTGGTCAGCTGCTTGGCGTCGCCACCTGTCGCCGGGACCACGAACAGGTGGTGGTTGCGGCCGTCGACGTATCCCTGCCCATCGTGCTTGTAGTCGAGCCGGCGCACGACGCGGGCCACGGGTGGACGGCGCAGCTGCTCGCGGCCTTCGGCCGGCCGGGGGTCGTCCACCACCGCCTCCGGATCGGAGAGGACCGCGCCGACGAACGCGATGCGACTGCCGTCAGGAGACCAGGCCGGCGCCGAGGCGCCCTCGGGCACCGCGCTCAGCTGCTGGGCGGTGCCGCCGGTGGTGATGTCGAGGACGAAGAGCTGGTCGGCGGCGCCCACCCGGCTGACAAATGCGAGCTTGCGCCCGTCCGGCGACCACTCGGGCGAGTGGTCGCGCAGCGCGCCGCCCGTGGCTCCGATTGGTTCGGGATCGAGCAGGCGCCGCACCACGATCCGGCTGCGGTTCTGCCTCGAGCTCGCGTCGGCCCAGCCGACCTGATACGCGACCCGCTCGCCGTCGCGACTCAGCCGAACGTGGTCGATCCAACGAAAGCGATAGAGGTCATCGAACGTCAGCGGGGCCGCCATGCCAGCCCACGGATGCTACCAGCAGCCGCCGATACGTACAGTGCGCGCGTACCTTTCCGTGGTAAAGAAAAGCGACAAGACCCGGTGTTGAGATAAAACGGAAGGAAGCTGCGCTCCACGGTTTCGGGTGGGGCATCGTCGGCGGGCTGGCCCTGGTCGGGTTGATGTACTACGCCGGCGCGTTCTTGGGACTGCGGCCGCTGCCTCAGCTCCTCAACGAACCGCTCCTCTCGGTCATGCCCGGCTTCGTCTTCGGCTTCCTGATCGACACCCTGCAGCACGCGGGAAAGGTCGTCGAGGAAGCCGGTCTGATCGCCCTGATGCTCGTCTTGCTCGGCCTGCTCGGCGCCGCGGCC
>VBGV01000332.1 GCA_005880755.1 Chloroflexota bacterium | reverse complement strand
ACCAGCCTCCGGACGTGACGGCGACCCTCGCCCAGCTCCTCGAATCTCAGGAACAGGACCTGATCCTCCGCTCATACGAGACCGCATGGACCGAGGCTCAGGTCGGCGTTGGGATCGCGCTGGTCAACCACTCGCTGCCCGTCGGGCGGCCCATCGCCGGCCTGGCGCTGTCGTGGCCGATGACGCGCTTCCAGATCACGCAACCCTTCGGGCCGTCGACGGTCGTCCTCGAGCCTGCTTACGGGCCGTACAAGCACTTCCACACCGGGATCGACATCGCCGCGCCCCTCGGCACGACTGTGATGGCCGCGGCGGACGGCGTGGTGGTGGCGGTGGGTCATACCACCGTCGGTTATGGCAACTATGTCGTGATCGCGCACGGCGGCGGAATCGCGACGCTGTATGGGCACCTGCTTGACACGAGCGTGAAGGTCGGCGATCGGGTCGTACGTGGCCAGATGATCGGGCTCGAGGGTTCGACGGGCTTGTCGACCGGCCCACATGTTCATTTCGAGCTGCGGGTCAACGACCAGGTCATCGACCCGATGCCGTACCTGCCGGTGCCGGGGACGAACTGGTCGGGCTGAGGCTTTCAAGCTGGTGCCCCTGTCGACCTTCGGTTGATGTGTCGTGAAGCTACTTCGGTTGATGTGTCTGACTCCCACTGAAATTTATCGTCGCCGCGGCGCCGCGCCGTCGGCGTGCAGTTTGCGAACAGGGCCTTGGCTCGTGCGAGCCACGGTTTTGAGCAGCTCGCTGCCGACCCAGAACTGAAGCAGGCCGTCGGTCACAAGCACGTCACAGGCGCTGCCGGCGTAGTTCCTCCCCACGCTGACCTGCTGGTAGCCGACGCTGACGACACCATTGCTGGCCACCCTCCTGCAGACCCATTGCTCTCCGTTGCGTTCAGGATGTCTCAGCTGTTGCCGGACTTGTGCCCCGGCAGAGCGGAAGCGGCTCTCCGGCGTGAGGTCGCCTAGCCCCTGGTGCGGCCGCTGCGTGTTGTAGTAGCTCACCCACTCATCGAATGCCTCCTGTGCTGTCTTCAAGGTCTTGAACACCTGCCTGGTGTTGAACTCGATGCGGAGGGTGCGGTGGAAGCGCTCGATCTTGCCGGTGGTGGTCGGCGAACGTGGCTGAGTGAGGATGTGGTCGATGCCGTTCTCGCGGCAGATGCGGTCGAACAGCACCTCGACGGGGGGCTGCGCGAAGCGCCCGGTGAAGACCTTGCCGTTATCGGTCAGAACCTGGAGCGGCACGCCGTAGGCCTGCATGGCCGAGTTGAAGCCGTCGCAGACGGACTGAGTTCGCTCGCTGGCCATGAGGCGAGCGGACACGCAGTACCTCGAGTGGTCGTCGATTCCTGTCAGGGCCTTGGCGCTGCTGCCGTCAGCGAGCAAGAAGCCGTGCACCACGTCGAGCTGCCAGAGCTCCATTGGTCCGCCCCGTTCCCACCGCTTCCAGGTCTCCCGGCGCCGGCGTCGCGTCATAGGGTCGATGACCGCGGCACGGACCAGACAGCGATAGACAGCTGACTCTGAGGGCGCCGGCTCGACCCGCTTGCGAGCCAGCTCGAAGGCGATTCGGCGAGCTCCCCAGTAGGAATGTGCCCGGCGCATCTCGAGCACCATGGCCTCGACAGCAGGCGAGGTTTGATGAGGGCAGTGAGCTGGTCGGTGCGACCGATTATCCAGGCCTTCCAGTCCGTCGCCTTCGTAGCGCGTCAGCCAACGGTGCATCGTCCGCCGAGAGATGCCCCAATCCCTGGCCACTTCGCCCACCGTCCGACCGTCGCCAATTACCGCCAGAACCGCCTTGTACCTCTGCTCAGTCACGCTCATCTCCCTCATGCGCGGGAGCGTGACAAATCAGCCGAAGTAGCTGTGACGCATCAACCGAAAGTCTGTGACCCATCAGCCGAAGGCCTTTTGGGACCTGTCAGCCGAACTTGCACATCAAAAGTGGCTCCGGGACGGAGATTCGAACTCCGAACCTTGCGGTTAACAGCCGCCTGCTCTACCGGTTGAGCTATCCCGGATCGACCATCGAATTTTAG
>VBGV01000331.1 GCA_005880755.1 Chloroflexota bacterium | reverse complement strand
CGCGAGATGATCACGCCTCGCGCGCTGCAGGCCGAGGGCGAGAAGTTTCAGCCCTATCGATCGGTCGCGGCCTGGTACTGCTGGCGCGCGGTCGAAAACATCGTGTTGCCGACCTAACGGGCGTACTTACGCCGGAGCTTCTCGATCGCCTGGTCCGTCATCGGCGGCCATCCGTACGCATCGAGAAACGGCCGCGCGAAACCCTTCCCGAAGTTGTAGTGCAAAGTCCAGACCCCGGCGGCGAGGTCGTCTTCGGGGTTGCCCAGGCCGGCCTGCCCCATGTCGACCAACCCGCTGAGCTCGCCGTCGTGAACCAGCACATTGGGCAGGCAGTAATCGCCGTGGATGAGCACGTTGCCGCGCTTACTGACACCGAACGGACAGCCGACCCCGGCGGTGGAGTGAAGACCGCGCAGGATCTCGCCCAGCTTTGTCGCCACGCGGTCCGGCGCCCAACCGATGGATGGGTCGTACATCGGGACGCCGGGCACGACGTGCGTGATGAGCCAGTCGTCGCCCGACTCGTGAAAGAATCCCGCGACCCGCGGCACCGGCCACCGGCCCGCCAGCCAGCCGAGTCGATCGCGCTCGCCGGCGAGGTCGGCCGCGCGCTTGACGAAGATCACGACGCCCCCGTCGCCGGTCAGCCGCCACACCGTGCCGGCCCAGCTCATCCACGCGAACTCTTCCCGGATGGCACCGCCGCCCAGCACCGTCTCGGCGGCGGCGCGGACGCCCGGCGGCAAAGACAGCGATGAAGACTTCATGCAACGCCCCTCTGTAGCATGTTGCGCCGGGTGTGGTGACGGTTCTACCTGGGTCCGCGGACGCATTTCAGAACGCGAGCTGGAGCGACCTCCTGCCGTTCTACGAAGAGCTCGCGGCGTGGCCCCTGGATCGGGACAACGTCGAATCGTGGCTTCAGGACTGGTCGACGCTCGAGTCCCTGATCGGAGAGGCCACCGCGCTGGCGAATTTCGCGTACGCGAGAAACACGGCCGACTCCAAGGCGGAGGAAGCGCAGCTGAGGTTCAGCAGCGAGATCGCCCCTCGAGCCGAGGAGCAGAGGACGAAGCTGCAGGAGCGCCTCGTCAAGCTGGGATATGTCCGCGCGGGCCTCGAGACCACGGTGCAGCGGTTTCGCAACCAGATGGAGCTCTTCAGCCCGGCCAACGTGCCGCTGCAGACCGAGCTCGCGAAGCTTTCGACCGAATGGGCGAAGGTGATCGGCGCGATGACCGTGGACTGGGAGGGCCAGGAGATGACGCCGGCGCGGATGGCCCCATTCCTGGAGGACAACGACCCCCAGGTGCGCGAACGCGCATTTCGCAGGATGTACGAGCCATACATCGAGCAACGCGACGCGCTGGCGAACCTCTTCGACCGCATGTACGACCTGCGCCAGGCCGTCGCCAAGAACGCCGGTCATGAGAACTACCGCGACTACGCGCATCTCGAGAAAAACCGATTCGACTACACGCCTGACGACTGCTTTCGCTTTCACGAAGCCGTGGAGCAAGCGGTGCTGCCCGCCGTCAAACGCCTCCAGGAGCGCCGGCGCTCCCACCTGGGCGTGGATCAGCTCCGGCCGTGGGACCAGCTGGTCGATCCCAAAGGACGGGCACCGCTGCGGCCTTACGCCGACGTGAACGACTTTATTCAGCACGCCGGCGACGTCTTCTCGCACGTGCAGCCGGACTTTCGGCGCGATTTCGAGACGATGGCGAACGCCGGCTTGCTCGACCTCGACAACCGCAAAGGCAAGGCGCCCGGTGGCTTTTGCGACTCGCTGCCGGTGCGCAAGCTGCCTCTGATCTTCATGAACGCCGTCAACGTGGACGACGATGTGCGCACGCTGCTGCACGAGGCCGGGCATTCGTTTCACGTTTTCGAGACGGCGGACCTGCCTTTGCTGTTCGAGCGGCATCCGGGTGCCGAGATGGCAGAGGTCGCCTCGATGTCGATGGAGCTACTCGCTGCGCCATACATCGATCGTGAGCATGGTGGGTTCTACTCCGACGCGGACGCGGTCCGCTCCCGACGCTGGCTCCTCGAACGTGCGGTCATCTTTTTCACGCACTGCGCATCCGTGGACGCGTTCCAGCAATGGATGTACACGACGCCGGAAGGACGTGATGCGGACGCGCGCGATCGCAAGTGGCTGGAGCTGCGTCGCCGTTTTGAAGGCGACTCGGTGAATTGGAGCGGGCTCGACGCTGAGCGGATCGCCCGCTGGTATTACCAGCCGCACTTCTTCGAATTCCCGTTCTACTACATCGAGTACGGGATCGCGCAGCTCGGTGCGCTGCAGGT
>VBGV01000330.1 GCA_005880755.1 Chloroflexota bacterium | reverse complement strand
CTCACCCTCAACTGGGCCGAAGCGAACTCGGTCGCCCACAATCTGGACGCGCAGCTGAGCCCGATCGAGGGCAAGAGCCGCGAAGGGTTCATCTTCAAGATCGACCTGCAGGTCCAGATCCACGTGCCCGACACGAAGGCGCCGAAGGTGATCTCGATGGTCGGTTCGATGCAGAACCTGGTCAACGAGGTGCTGCAGGCGGCGGTGGGCAACCATTTCCGGAACACGCTCCAGGCCCTGGAAGCGGTGCGCTTCATCGAGACGCGCGACCAGGTTCAGGCAGCGGCGCTCGAAGCTATCTCGCGCTACCTCTCCGCCTACGAGGTGGAGACGCGCGGCGTTTACATCCAGGACGTGGCTTTCCCGCAGGAGCTCGTCAGCGTGCTGACGCGCCGCGAGATCGCCAACCAGGAAAAGGCGACGTTCGAGCAGCAGAAGGACGCGCAGACGGTGCGCGTCGACCTGGAGAAGGCGCGCGGCACCGCCGACATGCAGGCGGAGCTGGCCAAGGCGCAGGTGTCGGTCGACATCAACCGGGCGCGCGCCAACGCCCGCAAGGCGGAGGCGGAGGGCGAGGCGGCGTTCGTCCGGGTCACGGGCGAGGCCGAAGGCTCGCGACGTCGGGCGATCGGGTTGGGCGACGCGGCCGCGGTCGAGGCGCTCGGCCTGGCCAAGGCCAAGGGCTACGAGGCCCAGGTGCGGAGCCTGGGCTCCACCCCGACGGCGGTGGTGGCGATCGCCGGCGCCCTGTCGGAGGGCAAGCTCGACGTGGTGCCCGAGGTCCTGGTGACCGGAGGCGGCGGCGCGCTGGAAGGCCTGGCCGCCACGTTCATTCGCTCGTTGAACGGCAACGGCGCGGGCAAGGTGCCGGAGAAGTAGATCCCTGGAGGGCGGCTTGGCCGCCCTCCACTTCCTCTTCCGCCAGAATTCGGCTGCAATGGACCTGGGACTCAACGGCCGCGTCGTCATCGTCACGGGGGGCGCCTCCAACCTCGGCCGTGCGATCACGCTCGGCTTTGCGGCCGAAGGGGCGCGGGTCGTGATCGCCGATGTCGACGACGCGCAGGCCAGGAAGGTGGAGCACGAAGCGCCGTCCGGCACGATCGTCGCGCGCCACACCGACGTCACCGACTGGGAATCGGTCTCTTCCACTGTGCAGTTCGCACGCAGCTCGATGGGGCGGATCGACGTGCTGGTTAACTGCGCCGGCTGGACCGTCGACCGTCTGTTCACGGACAAGCCGCGGGCCGAGTGGGAGCGCGAGATCGCGATCGACACGTGGGGTTTCATCAACTGCGTGCGAGCCGTGCTCGACCCGATGATGGAACGCGGATACGGACGCATCGTGTCGATCGGGTCGGACGCCGGCCGCATTGGCGAGTGGCGCGAGGCGGTCTACAGCGGCACCAAGGCGAGCGTGATCGCGATGTCGAAGGCCATCGCGCGCGAGGTGGGGAAGCACGGCATCACGCTCAACGTCGTATGCCCTGGTCTCATCCCTGGCTCCCCTGAGACGTCGGGCAGCGAATCGGTGTGGTCGTCGGACCAGGCCGCGGTGTTCACTCCCGAGGTCCGCGAGAAGGCCGCGCGCGCATATCCGCTGCGCCGCCTCGGAACGCCGGAGGACGTCGTGCCGGCGGTCCTCCTGCTGGCGTCGGACCGAGCGTCGTACATCACCGGCCAGACGCTGTCGGTCAGCGGCGGCTACACGATGATCTGATCGAGGATCTCGTCGCGGATCTTCCGCCAAGTTTCGAGGCGGCCACGGCCGGCGAGCGGAACGATCAGCGAATCGATCCCGGTCGCCTTGAGCTCCCGCAATCGCGCCGCGCACTCGTCAGACGTGCCCACGATCGCCAGCGCCCGCACCAGCTCGTCCGAGACGGTGTCGCTGTGCGTCGCGTGCGTGGAAAGATGTTCCGTGTAGTCGTAAGACTCCGCGCTCGCGATGATCTCGTCGCGAAACGGAAGCAGGCTGGCGGGAAACGCGCGATATTGTCCGAGCAGGCGCGCCTGCGTCGATGCCCAGGACCGGACGTCATCCGGCGATGAGGCGACGGTCGCCATGAGCTCGATCTCGAAATCTTTCCGGTCACGCCCGGCCGCTTTGAGCCCGCCCTCGAGCCATTCGACCTGCCGGCGCACCAGGTCCGGCTGGGCCGGGCCCATGACGATCGCGCCGTCGGCCCGACGGCCGGCCAGGTCGCACATCCGCTGCTGGCTCACCGCGAGGTAGATCGGAACGCTGGTGTCGACATGCGAACGAAAGAAGACGATCGCATCCTCGAGCTCGGCCACAGTCTGCGGCTTGAGCCCGATTCCATAGAGCGCTGAGTCCCCAGCGCCCAGTCCCAAAATCGCGCGGCCATGCGAGATCTCGGCGACGGCGGCGATCGCGTTCGCGGTTACCGTCGGGTGCCGGGTCACCGCGTTGGTGACACCAGTGCCAAGGCCGATCCGCGTCGTGTTGAGGGCGGCCACCACCAGGCCCGCGAACACGTCCTTCATCGCGAGCTGCGAATCGATGACCCAGACCCGGCGCACGCCCTCGGCCTCGAGCCCGGTGACGAACGCCGCCCAGCTCTCGAAGGA
>VBGV01000329.1 GCA_005880755.1 Chloroflexota bacterium | reverse complement strand
CACCTTGAAGAGCTTGGCCAGGGCGAAGTGGCCGGCCTCGTGGGGTGCGATCAGGAGCAGGAACATGCCGGCGACGGCGATGACTACCAGGAGGGCTTCCATGCGGCCCTCAGACTACCGAGTTTTCCCTGATATAAGCCCTCGCCCAGCGGTCGGCCTCGAGGATCTCCTCGAGCGTGCCTCCGCCGCCTGGGAAAGCGCTGAGAGCACGCTCCACGACCCGCACGATGCCGCTGAACGGGACGTCGCCGCCCAGAAAAGCGTTGACCGCCTCCTCGTTGGCGGCGTTCAGGACCGCCGGATGCCCGCCGCTCCTGGCAGCCGCCTGCCGAGCCAGCTGGACGCTGGGAAACCGGCTCTCGTCGAGGTCATGGAACTCGAGGCCGCTGAGCTCCCGCGGGGAGGTCGGCGGGACCGCGTTGGGCAGGCGGTCGGGATACGCCAGGGCGACCGCGATCGGCAGGCGCATGTCGGGCCGGCCCAACTGGGCCTTGAGCGAGCCGTCGATGAACTCCACCAGCGAGTGGATGACGCTCTGCGGATGGATGCACACCGAGATCGCGTCCAGCGGGATGCCGAACAGGTGATGCGCCTCGATGAGCTCGAGGCCCTTGTTCATCAGGGTCGCGGAGTCGATCGTGACCTTGGGACCCATCGACCACTTCGGATGGTTGAGCGCCTGTTCGACCGTCACCTGGTCCAGGTCCAGCTCAGGGTGGGCCCAGAACGGGCCGCCGCTCGCGGTGATGATCAACCCGCGCACGTTCTTGCGCTCCTCGCCCCAGAGGCACTGCCAGATCGCGCTGTGCTCTGAATCGATGGGACGGATACCTCGCTCGCCGGCTGCCTTCATGACCAGCGCGCCGGCCATCACCAGCACCTCTTTGGTCGCCAGCGCGACCTCTTTGCCCGCGTGAAGCGCGGACATCGTCGGCTTCAAAGCCCTGGCCCCTGGGATGGCGACGACCACCAGGTCACATCGGGGGTCCGTCACCATCGCTTCGACCTGGGCGTCGAATTCCGGTTCGCCCGCGTGCCCGTGCACGAGGTATTCGGCCTTCCGGTTGGTCGAGCGCACGCCTTCGCTCAGCCCGAACAGCTTGAAGCGCGCCGGGTTGCGGTCGATCACGTCGAGCGTCTGCCGGCCGATCGACCCGGTGGCGCCGAGGACGGCGATGTTGAGGGGTCGCATCAGAGCAGGTGGAAGAGCATCAGATAGAGGTAGACCAGGATGGGTGGAAACAGGATCGAATCGATGCGATCCAGGACCCCACCGTGACCAGGGATGAGATGAGAGGTGTCCTTGACCTCGGCCAGACGCTTCATCTGCGACTCGACGAGATCGCCCACCTCAGCGCTGACGCCGACCAGAACGCCCAGCACGATGGCATGGATCGGGCTGTGGCCGAGCACCGCCGAGACGCCGATCAGCATCACGATCACCGATCCGACCACGCCGGCAACGGCGCCCTCGACTGTTTTCTTGGGGCTGATGTTCGTGAAGAACGGATGGCGGCCAATTCGGCTGCCGATCAGAAGGGCGGCGGCGTCACTCGCGACCACCGCGAGGATCGTGAACAGGGTCCAGGTCAGGCCGCTGGGCTTGGAGGTGTAGAGCAGCAGGTAGTAGTTGAAGGGCATCCCCACATACAGCGCGCCCGCCAGGCCCATCGCCCACCGGCTGAGGCCTTGCCGCCGTCCAGGGACGAACAGGAATGCGCCAAGCCCGCCGACGAGCGCGAGCGCCAAAACGAGCGTGACGTCGATCTCCTTGAGCACCGTGCCGCTGAACGCGAAGAACACGCCCAGCGGATACAGGAGCCACGCCGGGGCGCGCGAACCCATGCCTTCAGAAAGCCCGTGGAACTCCCAAAGCGCCAGGCCGCCGAGGACCAGGACAAGGACATAGACGCCGTAGATCCCGACAAAGACGAGCCCGATGACGGCGCCGAGGACGACGAACGCGCTCAGGATGCGCACCATCAGCGGGCTCGGCTTCCAGCCCCCGGCCAACGGGGGATTATTCGTGGTCAACCGACCGCGATCTCAGCAGCGGGCCGCGCTCCAAAGCGCCGGACTCGCAATGCGTATTCAGCCAATGCGGCCTTGAGCTCGTCCTCGCCGAAGTCCGGCCACAGGGTTTCGGTCACCAACATCTCCGAGTAGGCGCTCTGCCACAGCAGGAAGTTGCTCACCCTGTGCTCGCCCGCGGTGCGAATGATCAGGTCTGGATCCGGCAGCTCCGGGTTGTACATGCGCGACGAGATTGCCTCCTCGTCGACTTTCTGCGCGGGTAATCCGTCGCGGACCAGCTTGCGCACCGCGTCCACGATCTCCGCCCGGCCACCGTAGTTCAGGCAGACGTTGAGCACGCCGTTCGTGTTGTTGGCGGTGCGCGCCATGGCCTCGTCGATGCGCTCTCGCATGCGGGCCGACAGCTCGTCACGGCGGCCGCTGACCACGATGCGCACGCCGCGGCGGTGCATCTCGTCAATCTCGCGCTGCATCGTCTCGTGGAAGAGGCGCATCAAGGCGCGCACCTCGGCGCGCGGTCGCGCCCAGTTCTCCGTGGAGAAGGCGTAGATGGAGAGCGCGTGAACGCCGAGGTCCTCGCACGCCTGGAGCACGCGCTTGATCGCGCGGACGCCCTGGCGGTGGCCGAAGCTGGCGGGCCGGCCCCGGCCGCGGGCCCAGCGACCGTTGCCGTCCATGATGATCCCGATGTGACGGGGGACGTGAGAGCTCAAGGTGTGAGCAAAGGGTACCGGCCGGCCCCTCCGGCGGCTACGCCGCCACCTCCCCATGAATGGGGAGGAGTTGGCTAGACCCTAGACCTCCATCACTTCGTGCTCTTTGCGGTTGGCCAGGGCGTCGACCTTCTCGATCTGGGACTCGGTGATCTTCTGCAGGCGAGCTGACGCTCGTTTCGAGTCGTCCTCCGGCACCTCGCCCTGCTT
>VBGV01000328.1 GCA_005880755.1 Chloroflexota bacterium | reverse complement strand
CGCGCGTACCGACTGGGCCGCCGCCAGGCCGCCGTCGACCTGACCACCAACTCGATCCTCGCAGCGGCACGCGAGCTGGTCGCCCAGGGCCCCGGCTCGCAGGCCAGCGTCGGAGCGGTCGCCCGCCGGGCCGGCGTCTCGAGGCTCACGGTCTACAACCGCTTCGGCTCCAAGGCGGGCCTGCTCGAAGCTCTGGCCCCTCCTCACGTGCGCCGCGAACTGGGGGAGACGGATCCCCGCGAGGCTCTTCGGCGCCGCGTCCAGAACGCGTGCGCGACCTGGGCCGGCAACCCTGCCCTGTACCGCCACCTGCCCCATGCCCAGATCGACGATCCCGAGGCGAACCGGACGCTGGCCGAGTCGCTCGCCGCAGCCGACGCCCTTCGTCCCGGGTGCTCGATCAAAGAGGCCGAAGACGTGGTTGGGGCGCTGACCTCGTTCGCCGTGTTCGACCGGCTGCACAAGGACGGTCGCCGGCCGGCGGCCGCGGTCGGCGAGATCCTGACTCGCCTGGCCTCGGCCATCCTCGCGTAGGATTCATGACGCATTGCGGCATAAAGTCGCAGACGTCAACGGACCTGTCCACTACATAGACTTCGGCGGCTCGGGCCCGACGCTGCTCATGGTCCACGGCCTGGCCGGGAACGCCCTCAACTGGATGGCCGTGGCGCCCCACATCGCCAGGACGCACCACGCTGTCGCGATCGACCTCGCGGGCTTCGGTCAGACGCCTCTGTTCGGACGCTCGGCCACCGTGGGCGCCAACGCCGGCCTGGTCCACGACTTCATCGAGAAGGTCCTGGGCCAACCCGTGAGCCTGATGGGCAACTCGATGGGTGGACATATCGCGATCCTCGAGGCCGCCGCGCACCCGGCCTCGATCAACTCGCTCGTCCTGGTCGATCCGGCGATTCCAGGAGCTCACGTCCGGAGGCCCGAGCCGGTGCTGCTCGGGACGATCGCGGCGCTGTCGATTCCCGGCCTCGCGCAGACGCTGGTCGACCGGCGGCTGCGTGAGATGGGACCCGAAGCGCTCGTCAAACGCGCGCTGGAGCTCGTGTGCGCGGACCCATCACGACTTGATCGCGACGTGGTCGAGGCACATGTCCGTCTCACGCGCGAACGCGAGCATCTAGGCAGGCAGAACGCGCGGGCGTTCATCCAGGCCACGCGCTCGATCGGTTTTCGGATGGCCGATCCACGGTTCTGGGCCCGTGCCGCGGCCGTCACCGCACCCACGCTCGTGATTCACGGCAGCCTCGACCGGGTCATCCCTGTGGCCGCGGCCCGCGAACTCGTCCGCAGGCTCCCCGATTGGGAGCTCGAGATCATCGAGGGCGTCGGGCACGTGCCGATGCTCGAGACCCCAGAGCTATTCATGAGAGCGCTGGAAGGCTGGAACCCATATAGAATCCCGTCGCAGCCCGCTGCAGTCTCATAACGGAGTCGCGACAAGCAGCACATATTGGCCACCGTCCCAGAACCACCTCATAGCAAGCGCCCGGGGCGTCTGAAGTCTTCCGTGTCAGTCCTGCCCCACCTCCGGCATATGGGCCGTTGGGACCCCATCCCTCCGATGTGGCTGGAGGGACGCTTCTATCTCGAATTCCTCCGCTTGATTCTCGACCCTGTCTATCGCGGGGAGGACGTGCCGTCCGGTCTGCGCAAACCGGTGCTGCTGATCCCTGGATTTCTCGCCGGCGACTGGACCCTCCGCACGCAGTTCGATTGGTTGAGTCGGGTCGGCTACCGGCCGCGCCTGGCCGGCGTGTCCTTCAACGTCATGTACTCCGAGGTCATGCTCCGGCCGCTCCTCGACACCCTGATCGAGATGCATCGCAAGACGGCGGCTCGCGTTTCTCTGGTCGGGCACAGCCGCGGCGGTGTGCTGGCTAAGGTCCTGTCGCATCGCAAGCCGGATCTCGTCGAGCAGGTGATCACGCTCGGCTCTCCGCTCAACGATCCGTTTGACGTGCATCCGCTGACCATGGCCGGCGTCCACGCCGCCCACCTCTTCAACGCGATGCGCTACCGGCATCCGGCCTCGGTCGAGATGCGCTTCCTGCGCGATCTTCGCGCCGCACCTCGCGTCCCGACGACGTCGATCTACTCCCGCTCGGATGGGGTCGTGAACTGGAAGGCGTGCTTGCGCCCCGACATCAACTCGATCGAAGTCAACGGCAGCCACGTCGGACTGGCTCTCAACCCCGAGGTCTATCGGATCCTGGCCCACCTCCTCCCCGCACCCTGGCGCCTTAACTAGCAGCTCGCACTAAGATCAAGCCAGCGGGAGCTCGCTCCAACGAGCGGGCTGAGAGGGCGCCGGTGCGCCGACCGCATGAACCT
This sequence comes from Chloroflexota bacterium, assembly GCA_005880755.1. Classification (GTDB taxonomy): domain Bacteria; phylum Chloroflexota; class Dormibacteria; order Dormibacterales; family Dormibacteraceae; genus 40CM-4-65-16. Next base: position 879 of record VBGV01000328.1, on the reverse strand, counting down.
GAACTGGGTAATGCCAGCGGAGGGAGAGCGATGGGCGACATTGCCGCTCGACAGGCCGAGACCGACGCTTTCGGCAGGGTTGAAACGCACGGGATCGAAGCGATCCCTACGCACGAGCGCCACGGCCAGCCGCGTGAGCTCGCGTTTCTGTGGGGCGGCGCGTTCGTCAACTACGCGAGCCTTTTCACGGCGAGCCTGCTCACCACTTACTACGGGCTCGGCGTCTGGGACGGTCTCGCAGCGACGGCCATCGGCACGGTTGCGGCGGCCGTGATCCTCGGCCTCCTCAGCAACACCGGTCCGCGTTCGGGCCTTCCGCAGATCGTCTTCACGCGGCGGATCTTCGGCCTTCGCGGGTCGTACCTCGGCGCGGCGTTGACCCTTTTCCTCGCCGTCGGGTGGTTCGCGGTCGACTGCGTGATCGCGGCGCAGGCGGGAGCCCAGCTGTTCGGCGGCGTCAACCGATGGATGACTTTCGGATTGGTGCTCGTGATCGCGGCGGTCAGCGTGGCGGTCGCCGTGTACGGCCACCAGACGATCAAGGTCCTCGAGACGTACGGTGCCATCACCTTCGCCGCGCTTTCCGTGGCACTCTTCCTGCTTCTCGCCCCCAGCTTCCAATGGACGCACGGGCCGACGGTGGCCGGCCCCGATTACCTGGGTGCCTTTGTGCTCGGCCTCATGACGTGCTTCGCGCTGGTCGCGTCGTGGTATCCGTTCGCCAGCGACTACTCGCGATACCTGCCGCAGTCGAGCCCCTCGCGAGCAGTGACGTTCTGGCCGGTGGTGGGCATCACGATCCCGATGATCCTGCTGGGACTTTTCGGACTCCTGCTGCCGACGATCGACGCCCCGCTCGCGTCGAACCAGGGCGTGCTG
>VBGV01000327.1 GCA_005880755.1 Chloroflexota bacterium | reverse complement strand
GAAGCCCACGAAAAAGATCACGACGATCGCGACGAGCCAGTAGCGGGGCGGCGCGGTGCGAATGCGCTGCAGCATCAGACTCGGCGGACCGCGGCTCGCCCGAAGAGTCCGTTGGGACGGATGATGAGGACGGCGATGATGATCGCCAGGCCGACCGCTAGCTGGAGGTCGCCTCCCACAAAGGGCAGATAGGCACCCGCGAGATTGATGGTCACGCCGACGACCAAGCCACCCACCACGGCCCCCAGCGGGCTCTCGATTCCGCCGAGGACCGCCGCGGCGAAGGCGTAGATGATGATCGACTGCATCATGTTCGGCTCCAGCAGCAGGATCGGGGCGACCATGATCCCTGACACGGCTCCCACCGCCGAAGCCAATCCCCAACCGAGCCCCAGCATCCAGCTGACCTGCACTCCGAGCAGGCGGCTTGCCTCCGGGTGATGGGCGGCGGCGCGCATCGTCAGTCCGACCGTGGTGCGCTGGAGCAATAGGTAGACGGCGAGCAACACCAGGCCACACATCGCGATCACCCCGAGGTCGCGATAGCTGACGAAAACGCCGAGCACGTCGGCGCTCTGGGCCGAGAAGGGGCTTGGAAACGAGCGCGGCACGTAGCCGAAGACAAAACCCGCCAGGCCGTTCAAGAGCGTCGCCAGGCCGAGCGTGATGATGACCAGGGTCAGGATCGGCGCCCGCTCGACCGGGCGGATGACGATCCGCTGGATGACGATGCCGCCACCGAACGCGAGCACGAGCGCCACGGGGAACGCGATCCAGTAGCTCATGCCGCGATTGACCAGTGCGTATGCGACGAATGTCGCCAGCATCGCCATCTCGCCCTGGGCGAAGTTGACCAGGCCCATCGCGTTGTAGATGAGGACCAGCGCCAGCGCGAGGCTCGCGAAGATGCCGCCGACCGCGAGGCCGCTGACGACCTGCTGGAGAAATTCCTGCATCAGTAGCCCAGGTATGAACGCCGGACGGACTCGTTGCCCTGGAGCTCGGCGCTGTCGCCGTGTACGGCCACGCGTCCGACCTCGAGCACGTATGCGGTGCTCGAAAGGTCGAGGGCGATGCGCGCGTTCTGCTCGACCAGCAGCACCGCGACGCCGCTCGCCTCGTTGATCGACCGGATGATCTGGAAGATGGACCGGACCACGATCGGGGCGAGCCCGAGCGACGGTTCATCCAGCAGCATCAGGCGAGGTTTCATGAGCAGGGCGCGCGCCAGGGCGAGCATCTGCTGCTCGCCGCCGGACAGCGTGCTGGCGGAAAGCCGCCGCCGCTCCTTGAGCAGAGGGAAGTATTCAAAGACGCGGTCGTAGTCCTTCCGGACCTCAGCGCCGTCGTGCCGCAGGTGCGATCCGAGCTTGAGGTTCTCGTCGACCGTCAGCTCGGTGCAGATGCCGCGGCCTTCGGGAACGTGGGCGATGCCGCGACGGACGATCTCTTCCGTCGACATACGCCGCAGCGACCGACCGTCAAACCGGATGTCGCCGTTCCACCGCACGCCGCCGGTGATCGCGCGAAGCGTGGTCGTCTTGCCCGCGCCGTTTGCGCCCAGCAAAGCCACGACGCCACCCGCCGGCACCGACAGCGACACGCCGTGCAGGACCGAGGTCGGGCCGTAACCGGCGTGGACGCCGTCGAGCTCGAGGAGGGCGGTCATGCGGCCCCGAGATAGGCTTCGATCACGGCCGGGTTGCGCTGCACCTCCGCCGGTGTGCCTTCGGCGATCTTCTTGCCGAAGTCGAGCACGACGACGCGATCCGACATGCCCATCACGAACACCATGTGGTGCTCGACCAGCAACATGGTCACGCCCAGCTCTTTGTGCACGCGGCGCAGCAGACGCGACACATCGTCAACCTCCTCGTGGCTGATGCCGCCGGCGGGCTCGTCGAGCAGCAACAGGCGGGGTCGCGAGACGAGCGCGCGTGCAAGCTCGACACGTTTCTGCGAGCCGAAGGGCAGCGCCGCCACGGGTCGCTGCGCATGCGCGCCGAGACCGACGAAATCGATCATCTCGAGCGCGCGCTTGCGTGAGGCGCTCTCCGCAGCGACCGCGCCAGGAAGAGGCACCGACGCTTGCAGCCAACCGCTCTTGGTCTGCGTGTGGTCGCCGACGAGCACGTTGTCGAGGACGGTCATCGAGCGGAACAGCGCGACGTTCTGAAACGTGCGCGCCAGCCCGCGGCGGATCACCTGGTGCGGCCGGATCGCGAGCACCGGATCGCCGTCGATGAGAACCGTGCCGGCCGCCGGCCTGTACACGCGGGTGATGACGTTGAAAAGGGTTGTCTTGCCGGCGCCGTTGGGGCCGATCAGCGCGACGACCTGGCCTGCCTCGACCGCGAACGAAACTCGATCGAGGGCGATCACCCCACCGAAGCGGACGCTCAGGTCGCGCACTTCGAGCAGGGCCGGCATTAGAGTGTCCCGCCCCCGATGCTCCTCGCATCTGCGCGAGCTAGACGGCCGGGCGCCTGCGGCGCTGAAGCCTGCGTCAAGGGGCCCGGCGCTTCCTCGTCACGCATCTCCGATGCGCTCCTCGTCGCGCCACCCTTTCCTTGGCTCCGGCCGCCGATCTCGCGCATCTGCTTCGGAGCACGGAGGCGTGACACTCGCCGAAGTCTAAGTTCGGCTGGGCTCGCTGACCACTACTCGCCTGGTTTGGGCATCTCCGCGGAATCGTCGGGCGGGGTCAGCTCGGGGTAGCCCCAGTCGGAGTCACCCAGCCCCCACTCCACTCCCGAATACTCCGTCGCCTCGGCCGCGGCCGGGGTCTCGGGCTCCGAGGTCGGTGCGGGTTCTTCGCCGGCTGGTGGTGGCGCCGGGGGGCCGTGCGGCATCAACTCGTCCCAAGCCGATGCGTCGGGCGGCGCCGGATCGGCCACTGGCGCGGTGCCGAAGCCGGCGGAGTAGTCGGGACGAGTCGCCCGATGCACTACCGCCGCTGCGGGCAGCCTTGCCTGCCGCGGGCGCCTGAGCACGGTGAAGAGCCAGTAGAACACGGACAGT
>VBGV01000326.1 GCA_005880755.1 Chloroflexota bacterium | reverse complement strand
TCCGGATCGAGCGTCCAGCGCTCCTCGCTCGGCGCGTCCATGAACACGGCGTACGGCTCGACCACCGCCGCGGGCAGGCCTGCCCTCAGCACGCGGCCCATGAGCCAGCTGAGCATCGTGCACGCGATGATCGCGCCCGCCCACAGCGAGGCTCCCCAGGTCGTCCCGCCGGGCAGCAGCGAGATCTCGGCCATGTAGGCGAAGGCATACGTTCCGCCGATCACCGCGCACAGCGAGGCGGACGGTTTGCCGGGCCGCCGCCCGCTCCAGGCCACCCACGCGTCGGCGGCGATGCCGGCCAGGATCGGCGCCGGCAGCAATGAGAAGTGACCTTTCGTGATGCAAACGAGGATCCCGTTCAACGCGAAGACGAAGGTCAGCGAGCCGGGTCGCAGCTTGAACCCGCTGTTGAGCAAGAGGCCCGTTCCGGCCAGGATCGCGGTCTGGGCCAGCAGGGCGGCCATGCCCATGTTCTCGCCCATCCATGTCTGCGCCGCGTTCCGAAACTCGTAGTCGCCGGCCGGCCACGGATCGATCAAGGGATGAGCGAACTGGGTCGCGAAGGTGAGGACCGACAGCAGCAGCGCCGCCGACGTGAGCGTCACCGGGCTGGCGACCGTCTCCCCGCGCCGCGCGGCGGCGCGCAACGGCCCGCTCACGATGATCGCCGTCGCCGCGATCTCGACCAGGTGGGGCGGCGTGAAGAGGCTGTCGAGGCCGATGGCGTTGCTGCCGAAAACCGGCGACCAGAAGGCCTGGTCGACGATCCATGCCGCACCGAAGATGAGCGCGGCGGCGAAGGTGCCGGTCTGACCATCGGGCAGGGCGCGATTCCAGACCCTGCCCTCGCGTAGCCCGCGCGCGAACACGACGAAGAGGTAAAGGGTCAGCAGAGACCAGGCCGCGGTCACGGTGGTCAGGCCGGCCTTGCTGGCGCCCACCAGGAGGACTCCAGGCTCGTGCACGTACGCGTATGCGGCCACGTATCCGCCCAGCACGAACCAGGTGGCCAGGACGATCACGACGGCGTCGACCGCCCCCGGATCGTCCACGAACCTGCGCAGGACTTTCACCGTCCCAACCCGGGGCCAACCATAACCCCAGCGCTCAAGGATTTTTGAGACCGATTTCGACACTGCGCTGAGACTGCGACTGAGACCGGATCCCCTCGACCCTTGGCGGCGTTGCCGGCCATCCCGTGTTGAAGGAGGAAGGTCCCCATGTCGATCAGCCCCGAACTCGAATACATCGCGGCCGTGGCGATCACCGAAGCGCCGGTCGAGCCGACGAACGGTCACGTCGCGGAGCTCGCGACGCTGCCGATCCCAGTCGCGCCGGCGCCGCAGCCTGAGGTCAAGGCCAAGCGCGGCCGGCCGAGCTGGCTCGCCTCGGCAAGCGTCGGCGTGGTCGCTCTTTTCGCGACGGGCACGCTCGGGTACACGTTGTACACGACGAGCCAGCACAGGGACGCCACGCAGCGCCAGCTCGCCGCCACCCAGGCGACGCTGACTGCGGCCCAGTCGGACGCCGCCAAGCGCAAGCTGACGGCGGACTACGTCACGCTCTACACCGCCGATTCAGGCAAGGTCCAGCTGGACTACCAGAACTTCGTCGCGTGCAACAACTTCGGATCGTGCCGGACCTCGTCCCAGGACCTGCTCAACGACCTGCAGGCATTCCAGTCGGACCGCAAGACGGCGAAGGTCCCCTCCGACCTGGCAGGCGTGGACGCGGATCTCGGCGACGCGCTCAGCGCAGCCATCGCGGCGACGCAACAGGTCATCACGGCCATGGACTCCGACGACCTCAACAAGTTCAAAGACGGGGAACGGAAGGTCGACGCGGCCATGCTGAACATCGCCAAGGCGCAGGTGGCGCTTGGCAATCACGTCAAGTAGATTCGTTGCGGCGGCGGTCGTCGTGACCGTCGCCGCAGCCGCCCTGGCTCACGAGTGGCGGTCCGAAGCGTCGATGCGCACCCAGCTCACGACGCAACAGCGAACCGTCGAGGAGCTTCAGGCAAGACTCGATGCCACGCAGACCGACTGGTCGGCGATCGCCGCCACGGCCGAGGCGTCAGTGGTCACCGTCGAGGCGGGCGATTCCCTCGGCTCGGGTTGGGTCGCGCACTCGGACGCGAGCAGCTCGGAGATCGTGACCAACTTTCATGTCGTCGCGGAGACGTGGTCCGACGGGACGGCGACCGTCCAGGTACGGCATGGCGATCACACTTGGACCGGCACCATCGTGCGGGTCGACCGCAACGACGACCTCGCGGTGATCCACGTCGCGTTGCACCTGCCTGCACTCATACCGGCGGCTCAGCGGCCGAAGCTTGGCACGACCGTGATGGCGGTCGGGTCACCACTCGGACTGGACGGCACCATCTCGATCGGCGTCGTCTCCGGATACCGCAGCCTCGGAGGCAGCAATTACCTCCAGTTCACGGCGGCCATCAGCCCGGGCAACAGCGGCGGGCCGGTGATCGACTCACGCGGCCGCGTCGTCGCCATCGCCTCGGCGAAGCTCGTCTATCCCGGCGCCGAAGCGCTGTCGCTGGGCATCCCAGTGAGCGTCGCCTGCGACAGCCTCGTGGTCTGCGGCCCCGGCTAGGGCTGCGGCGAGGCCATTCCCGCGCTGAACTTGCTCGTGATGCCGGTCTCGGCGTGGATCACGTGCATCACCGCGTTGATGAGCGCCAGGTGCGAGAACGCGGCCGCGGTCGAGCTCGCCGATCTCGCACAGCGCCGACACGAGCCAGAAGGAGCAGATCGTGAACGTGCCCTCCTCGCCGCGCAGTCCGTCATCGGTCTCTGCGGTCCGGTAGCGGAGCACCATCCCGTCGACGGTCAGCTCTTCGGCGATGGCGAGCACGGTCGCTTTCACGCGCGGGTCGTCCGGCGGCAGGAACCGAACCAGCGGGATCAAGAGTACGGAGGCGTCCAGCGCGGTTCCTCCATAGTGCTGCACGAAGACACCGCGTCCGTCGACGCCGTGCGTGCAGATGTCGTCTTTGATCTCGTCCGCGATCCCCTGCCACTTCTTCGAGAGCACGAGGTCACCGTGCATCTCGGCGAGGCGCGCGCCGCGGTCGAGCGCGACCCAGCACATCAGCTTCGACGAGGTGAAGTGCTGCGGCTCCCCGCGCACCTCCCAGATGCCTCGGTCGGGCATCCTCCAGTTCTCGATCGCGCACTCGACCGCGCGCTTGAGGATCGGCCACACGACCTCGGGCAGATAGTCGCGCGACTTCGTGTGCAGGTAGACGGAGTCGAGCACCGCGCCCCACACGTCGTGCTGCTTCTGGTTGAACGCGGCGTTGCCGACGCGCACGGGCTGCGACCCTTCGTATCCGCTCAGATGATCGAGGGTCTTCTCGGAGAGCTCGTGCTCGCCGCCGATGCCGTACATGATCTGCAGGTCTTTCTTGCCCGCGGCGACATCTGCGATGAAATAGAAGAAGTCGTTGGCCTCGCGCGCGAAAGCGAGCGTGTAGAGGCCCCACAGCATGAAGGTGCCGTCGCGGATCCACGTGTAGCGGTAGTCCCAGTTGCGTTCGCCGCCGATCGTCTCCGGCAGCGACGTGGTGGGCGCCGCGAGCAGCGCGCCGGTCGGGCTGTA
>VBGV01000279.1 GCA_005880755.1 Chloroflexota bacterium | reverse complement strand
CCGCCGATGTTGCCGGCATTGGAAAACACGCCGACGATGGTGAGCTCGATCGGAAGCGAGACCGTTGCCGCCGTCTGACCCCCACCTCCAACGAAGAAACCGGGGTACTGGCCGTAGAAGGTGATCTGCTGCCCGACGGCTGTCGACGGCTTCAACCCGAGCTTGGTCACCGTGGAGGGGGCCAGCACGACCTCGTTGGCTGTGTCGGACGATGGAAACCTGCCGGCGGCGAGGAACTTGGACAGCGCCTTCGGGGTCTCCGACAGGGGCGTGAACGACGTGATGTACACGTTCGTCAGGTCGGTCGGGCCGCCTTTCAGCGTGCCCTGGACGACCAGGTTGCCATACGCGTCCTTTACGTGTGGCAGCGCCGAGAGCCTGGCCATCGCAGCCGCATCGAGAGGCTTGTGCTTACCCGGATCACTAAGCCCGAAGTTGCTGTCTCCGACGTTCACCTGGTCGACCTGGCCGGTGATGGCGAGCGCGTTGGTCAGCGAGTCCTGGACGCCGATGGCAAACGAAACGATGATCGCCATCGCGGCGATGCCGATCGCAACACCCGCCGAGCTGAGGGCGGTGCGCAGCTTGCGGCGCCGGACGCTGGTCGCGCCCATGCGCAGTGATTCGAGCCACGCCTGTCTCCGGAGACGTGCCTTGGGCGCGGGCGGCTCCTTCGCATGCGCCGGCCCGCCCGGGTCTTCGACGATGTTGCCGTTGCGCATCCGGACCGTCCGGCCCGCAACCGCGGCGACGTCGGGGTCGTGCGTGACCATGACCACGGTCGCGCCGAGGTCATGCATCTCCTTGACCAGCTGGAGGACGCCCTGGCCTGCCTCCTCATCGAGGTTGCCGGTGGGCTCGTCGGCAAGGATGAGTCCCGGCCGGTTGGAAAGCGCGCGTGCGACCGACACACGCTGCTGCTCGCCGCCCGAGAGGCGGGTCGGCCGGAAGGTGATGCGATCCTTGAGCCCCACCTTCTCCAGGAGGCGCCGGCTGCGATCGCGACGCTCCGCGGTCGGGACGCCGCCGAGCGTCATCGGCAGCCCGACGTTGTCGAGGGCGCTCAGCGTTGGGATCAGGTTGAAGCTCTGGAAGATGGTGCCGACGTGCTGCAGGCGGTAATCGGCAAGCTGGCGGTCGCGCATGCTGCTGATCTCGCGACCGCCGGCGACGATCTTGCCTTCGGTCGGGCGGTCGAGCCCGCCGATCAGGGACAGCAGCGTCGACTTGCCGCAGCCTGACGGTCCCATGATCGCAACGAACTCGCCGGGCGCGATGCTCAATGACACTCCGCGGAGGGCTGTGACCGCGACCTCGCCCATGCGGTGGACGCGCACCACGTTGGTGAGCTCGATGCCAATGGGCTCGCCGAGAAGGTCGGTGGGTTCAGCGACCGGCTGCGGGGATGCGGGCGGGGATTCCTCGACGACTGCCATGGTCGCGCAATTCTAAGGCGGGTGCGTTAAGCATTCGGTTGAATTTCGCGTGAGATGCAGTGCCTCCGATTACCCGGCTGGCCGCATCACCGACCACCGCAATTGCATGCTCCCGCGTGTTTCGGTGGCAATCGAAACCCGCCGGAGCGTGCAATCACACGGACCTGGTGCCGGCGCCCGGATTCGAACCGGGGACCATCGGTTTAAAAGACCGCTGCTCTAACCAAGCTGAGCTACGCCGGCGCAGGTACGAATTTAGGCTTTCGGAGGCACAGGGCGCATCGTGACGTAGTAACGTGCCCGCCTTGATGAGCACCGCCACGCGGCCGGCTCCCAAGCGGTGGAACCTACGCGGCGTTCCAGTTTTCCAGGCCGACGTCCCCGGACGGGTCCGGGCTGCGCTCGAATTCCGGGTCGGAACCGCCGATGAGCCGCTGCATGTGGCGGGCATTACTCACCTCATCGAGCACCTCACACTCTCTGGTCTCGGCACCCAGCCGTTCGACTACAACGGGTACGTCGACCAGACGCACTGCGCGTTCCTCGTCTCGGGCACGGTCGACCATGTGAAGGAATTCTTCGTCCACGTGTGCGCAGCGCTGCAATCGCTGCCAAAAGATCGCGTGGCGACGGAACGACGCGTGATCGAGACTGAAGCCGCAGGCCACCATCAGAGCTCATTCCGAGACTCGCTCAGCCTTCGTTACGGGGCCAGCGGTTTCGGCACCACGGACTACCGGCAGATCGGAATGCTCTGGCTCACCCCAGAGGCAGTGCAGGATTGGGCGACCAGGCACTTCACGATCGGCAACGTGACAGCCTGGGTGGCCGGCCCGGTCATTCCCGGACTCAAGATCGACCTGCCGCCCGGGGGACGTCTTGCGCCGCCGGCTCTGACCCCGAAGAACCTTCGACTGCCCTGCCTTTACGAGGACATGAGCCAGGGCGCAGCGATATCGATGGTCTCGGAGCGCTCGACGGCGCTGTGGGCGGGGATGGCGATCCTCGAACGTCGAGCGATGCAGCGTCTCCGCTTCAACGAGGGCTTGAGCTATGGCGTCCAGACGGCGGTGCAGGACCTCGATGGCCGCATGGTCCACGCCCTCGCCTCGACCGATGCCATGGTCGAGCAGGTCACGCAGGCCGCATCCGCGCTGCTCGACGTCGCCGATGTGCTCTCGCTGACCGGTCCGGACGCGGCGGAGCTCCAGTTCATCGCCTCCTCGCTCGACGAGGCGATGTCCGACCCACAGACGGTCGTCGGCGAGATGCAAGGCCTGGCAGACAGCGAGCTGCTTGGAGTTGAGCCTTTAACGTTGGACAAGAGGCGCGCAGAGGTTGCTGCCCTCACGCCACGCGCTGTCGCCGCTGCCCTGAAGGCCGCCCTCGACACCGCAATCGTCATCATCCCGCGCGGCGCGAAATCGCCGCGACCCCATCTCGCACCTTACCCGACCGTCGAGGCTCGACCCCTGCGCGGCACTGGAACCCCAAATGCGTTCGGTACGGGAGAGCAGATGATCGTCGGGCCTTCAGGCATCGCGGTGTGCGACTCCGACCGGCGCGCCAGCAACATCCTGTGGCAGGAGATCGCAGTCGGCGCGCGATGGGACGACGGCACCCGAATGCTGATTGGACGTGACGGGACTGAGATCCTGTTTCGACCACCGGCGTGGCGCAACCCTGAACTGATCCTCGCCGCGATCGACGCGAACGCGCCGGCCGACCGAGTCATCGAAGCTGACGTTCCAAGCCCGTCGGCGGAGCTGCCGAAACCGCCGCGCATCGGGCGGCGCGGCTCGGTGT
>VBGV01000142.1 GCA_005880755.1 Chloroflexota bacterium | reverse complement strand
TCACCGGCCGTGACTTTTCGATCCTGCTTCTGGTCGCGCTGGCGCAGATGATCGTGCTCGCGGTCGGTCAGATGAACCTGTCGATCGGCGCCATCGGCGGACTCGTCGCCATCGTCGAGTCAGGTCTGATGGTCAGTTACGACACCCCGGTCGTGATCGCGATTGCGTTCGGTCTGGTGCTCGGTGCCGCATGCGGAGCCGTGAACGGCCTGTTGATCCACTGGACGAAGGTGAACAGCTTCATCCTGACCCTGGGCACCTCATACGTGTTCGCCGGCATCAACCTCGGCATCACACACGCCACGCCCTTCTATCACATCCCCGGCGCGGTCGCGTCTTTCGGCCAGGCGCGGATCGGGGCGTTTCCAGACATTGCGATTGTCACGATCGTGCTCGCAGTCGCGCTCGCGGTCTTTCTCCGGCAGACGGTGCTCGGCCGTCAGCTGCTGGCGGTCGGCGGCAACCCGGTCGCCGCGGCGCTGTCCGGACTTCCTGTCCGGCGGGTGATCATGACCGCGCACGGCATCTCAGGTTTTTTCGGCGCGGTGGCGGGAACGCTGCTGATGGCTCAGCTAGGCGAGGGACAGCCGACCATCGGCGTGACCTGGATCCTGCCGTCTTTTGCCGGTCCGATCATCGGCGGAGCCGTCCTCTCAGGTGGCAGCGCGCCGCTCCTCGGCACGGTGTTCGCGATGGTGCTCGTGTCACTCATCTCCGATGGGCTCATCCTCGTCAACGCCAACCCCTACTGGGTCCAGTTCTTCGTCGGAGCGCTGATCCTTGGCGGCGTCTTGCTCGGTCGGGTGCGCGCTGTCGGCGTACGTGATGTGTTCAGGCTCAAATCGACGGCGCCTCCGGTGACCGACCGGCCGGCTGAGGAGCCGGTGCCGCGGCGCCCGGCGGAGCAGAAATGAGCACCATGGCGCCGGCGCGCGTGGTCCTCGAGGCGGCCGGCATTCGCAAGCAATTTCCGGGAGTCGTGGCGCTGGACGACGTCTCGCTCCGCCTGCGCAGCGGAGAGATCCAGGCCCTGGTCGGCGAGAACGGCGCCGGCAAGAGCACGCTGATCAAGATCCTCACCGGCGTTTACCAGCCGGACGCCGGCAGCGTCACGATCGACGGGGCGCCCGTTCGTTTTGGGTCCGCGCGCGACGCGTTGAAGGCGGGGATCAGCGTCGTCCACCAGGAGCACAACCTGATCCCGCAGTTCACCGTGGCAGAGAACATCCTGCTCGAGCGGATACCGACCCGGCTTCCACAGTTCGTCGATTACGCAGCCATCTACCGAGACGCGCGACCCTGGATGAAGACGGTGGGACTCGACATGCCGGCGACCAGGTCGGTCTCCGCCCTCAGCGCGGCCCAGATGCAGCTGGTCGAGATCGCCAAGGCCCTCTCCCTGCAGGCGCGGATCCTCCTCCTGGACGAGCCGACGGCGGCGATCACCCCGCACGAGACCGGCTACCTGTTCCGCGTCCTGCGAGAGCTGCGCGCCCAGGGCGTCGCCGTGGTCTTCGTCAGTCACAAGCTCGAGGAGGTGTTCGAGCTGGCGGATCGGGTGACCGTCCTGCGGGACGGCCGCAACACCGCGCTCGACCACGAGATCAAAGGCCTCACCCAGGACCAGATGGTCACCTACATGATCGGAAGGTCGGACGTGCTCGCGCAGCTGCCCGCCCGTCCCGCACGCGGCGAGCCGGTGCTCGAGGTGCGAGACCTCGCCACCGAGGCGGGGGCGCGCGGCATCACCTTCAGCCTCCACAGGGGAGAGATCCTCGGCCTGTACGGCCTGGTCGGCGCCGGGCGCACCGAGCTGGCCAAGGCGATCATCGGCGAGCTCAAGGTGACCGGCGGCGACGTGCTCGTGCGAGGACGCAGCGCCCGCATTCGCGACCTTCGCGACGCCCTCGCTCGCCATCGCATCGGCTACGTCAGCGAGAACCGCAAGGAAGAGGGGCTCATCCTCCTCCACTCGGTCCTCACCAACATGTCGATCACCATCTGGCGGCGCCTCAGACTGTTCGGCCAGTGGATTCGACGCTCATCCGAGACGGCGGCCGTCATGCCGCTGGTGAAGCAGCTCGATATCCGGGCGCACTCGCTGGGGCAGCAGGTGGGCACGCTGTCCGGCGGGAACCAGCAGAAGGTGAGCCTGGGCAAGTGGCTTGCCGCCGACGTCGAGATCCTCATCGTCGACGAGCCGACGATCGGGATCGACATCAAGACCAAGAACGCGCTGCACGAGCTGATCTGGAACCTCGCAGCGAACGGCAAGGCGATCATCGTGATCTCGAGCGACATGCCGGAGATCGTCCGCCTGGCGGACCGGATCCTGATCATGCGGAACCACAGGCTCGTGGGCGACATATCGAACAGCCACGACTACGAGGAGGTAAGCGCGGCGATCATGAGCCGGCTGAGCTGATAGAGATGCAGAGCTACGGATTGACGTTGCTGCTCAAGGACGACGCGGACGTCATCGATCGGTACAAGCGATACCACCGCGAAGCGTGGCCCGAGGTCATCGCGCGCTTGAAGGAGATCGGCATCATCGAGATGAAGATCTTCCTGATCGGCCGCCGCCTGTTCATGTACATGGAGGCGGTCGACGGATTCGATCCGGACCGCGATTTCCCGAAGCTGAACGAGCTGCCTCGCTACCGCGAGTGGGATGTGCTGATGAGCTCCATGCAGGAGCGCGTCCCGGAGGCGAGAGAAGGGGAGTGGTGGGCGGCGATGGAAGAGGTGTTCGACCTCAACTGGTGAAAGAGCGCGCCCGGCCTGCCCCGCTTCCGCGCCTGATCCTGACCGACAGCGTTTACGAAGCGGTCAAGGAGCTGGTGATGGACCAGCACATCGAGCCCGGGGCGAGGGTGAACATCGACCAGCTTGCGCGCGACCTGCGCGTCTCGCCGACCCCCGTGCGCGAGGCGCTTGCTCGGCTCGAGATGGACGGCCTGGTGATCAAAGAGCCGCTGCGGGGATATTCGATCGCTCCCATCCTCGATGCCGCCGCTTTCGAGCAGCTCTACGAAGTCCGCGGGCTGATCGAGCCGTTCGCCGCCCGGCGGGCATGCGAGCGTGCGAATCGCCAGCTAGTCACCGCGCTGCAGCGTGAGATCGACGCAATGCGGAAAACCATCGAGGGGCTGCGGCCCGAAAAGCCGCTCGGCTATCGGGACTACCGGGAGTTTGCCTTTCAGGACGCCCGCTTCCACGAGGCGATCGCCACGGCGTCCGGCAACGAGCTGCTCGGCGAGACGCTGAGCCGCCTGCGCTCGCACCTCCATCTCTATCGCCTTTACTACGCGACCGGGATCGGGCCCGAGACCGCGGCTGAACATGAGGCGATCGTGAAGGCGATCGCGGCCCACCAGCCGGAAGAGGCTGCAGCGGCCATGGCTGAGCACATCACGCGCTCGCAACGCCGGCAGCGCCGAGCCTTCGAGAGCTAGCTCCGGGCGGCCCTTACCGCTTCCTGGGCGGCGAGCGTGCCGGACGGTCCGGGCTGCGGCTTGACGCCGGTCACCTCGAGGATCTCGGCCTCGTCGAGTGAGTCACTCTTCAAGAGGGCGCGCGCGAGAGCATCGAGCTGAGCACGGTGCGACTGGAGCAGCTTTTCCGCGTCGGCGAGGCACTCTTCGGAGATGCGGCGGACCTCTTCGTCGATCAGCTGCGCCGTGGCCTCGCTGTACTGGCGCTGCTGGAAAGCCGTTCCATCGTTGTCGCCGTAGTTGAGCGGTCCGACCTTCGGGCTCATGCCCCAGCGGACGACCATCTGCTGCGCGATTCGCGTCACCTGCATGAGGTCGTTCTCCGCCCCGGTGGTGACGACGCCGTAGACGATCTTCTCCGCCGCCCGACCGCCCAATGCGCCGACCAGGCGCGCACGCAGGTAGTCCTCGCCGTAGTTGAAGCGGTCGTCGATCGGGCTCTGCAGCGTCACGCCGAGGGCCTGACCGCGCGGGATGATCGTCACCTTCTTCACAGGGTCCGCGCCCGGGACGAGGAGACCGAGCAGCGCGTGCCCGGACTCGTGATACGCGATGCGCTCCCGGTCCTGGTCGCTGAGGAGGATCTTGCGCTCGGTGCCGAGCAGAGTCCGCTCGATCGCTTCGGCGAAGTCCGCCATCGTGACCGCGGCCTCGCCCTTGCGCGCCGCGCCGAGCGCCGCCTCATTGACGAGGTTGCGCAGGTCGGCGCCTACGAGACCTGGCGTTTGGGCGGCGATCTGGTCGAGGTCAACGTCAGGCGCCAGCGGCACGTGGCGCGAGTGGATCTTCAGGATCGCGGCACGGCCGCGACGGTCGGGTGATTGGACCGTGACGCGGCGATCGAACCGACCCGGACGGAGGAGGGCGGGGTCGAGCACGTCGGCCCGGTTGGTCGCCGCCAGCACGATCACACCCTCGCGCGAATCGAAGCCGTCCATCTCGGTCAGGATCTGGTTGAGCGTCTGCTCCTGCTCGTCGTTGCCGCCGACGCGCAGTGCAGCGGCGCGGCTGCGGCCGATCGCGTCGAGCTCGTCGATGAAGATGATGGCCGGCGCGGCGGCCCGAGCCTTGGCGAAGAGGTCACGGACGCGAGAGGCGCCCACGCCGACGATCGCCTCCACGAACTCAGAGGCGGCGATGCTGAAGAACGGGACTTTCGCCTCGCCCGCGACCGCGCGCGCGAGCAGGGTCTTGCCGGTGCCGGGCGCGCCGATCAGCAGCACGCCCTTCGGCACCGTGCCGCCGAGACGCTGGTACTTCTGAGGCTCGCGCAGGAAGTCGACGACCTCCTGCAGGTCCGCCTTCACCTCGTCGATGCCCGCCACGTCTGCGAACGTGACCGACGGCTTTTCGGCGTCGTAAAGCCGGGCCCTGCTCTGGCCGAAGCTGCCCAGGATCCCTCCGGCACCGGCCGATGCGGCGCGACGCGATAGATAAAGGAAGCCCAGGACCAGAAGGATGGTCGGGCCGAAGCTGAACAGAAGGGTCTCCCACAGGGGTGTCGAGGCGTTTGGGTCCTTGGCGTTGATCACGACGTTGTGCTCCTGGAGCAGCTTCATCAGGTCGTCGTTGGCGAACGCCGGGCGCTGGGTCTGGAACTTGGTCGAGCTCGTGCCGCTGGAGTCTTTCACCGCTTTCTTGGTCACGCCGGTGATCGCCTCCCCCGTGCTCGTGATGCTGGTCACGTTGTCCGCGGTGACCTGGTCGAGGAACGAGTTGTAGGAGATCGTTACGGTCGGGGACTGGACGGCCGACGTCAGGATGTTGCTGATCAGGATGTTGGCGGCGAACAGGACCGCGAGGATGATCCAGAAGCGCGCGCTCCGCATCGGCGCGGAGATGCCGGGGCCGGGGCGCTTTTCGGGTGGCCGTGGCGGCGGGCTCTGAGCCACGAGGTGATGCTACGCCTGCATCAGTGTGAGCCTCTGACGCGATGCGCCCGCCACGTGACGCCGGATCGCTTAGCATCCACCCGCAAATGACCCTGTACGTCTGGCTGAGGTTCCTGCACATATTCGGCGTGGCGACGTTCCTTTTCGCCCACGGAGTCTCAGGGGGCGCGGCGTTCGCACTGCGCGGCCCCGTCTCGGCTCACACCCGGACGCTGCTGCGCCTCTCGGAGCGATCGTCGTTCATCGCGAATGCCGGCCTCATCCTCCTGCTGGCCACCGGGGTCTGGATGACTTTCGCCGGCAGCTGGTCAGGCAGGGTCTGGCCATGGGCGGCGGTGGTCGTGCTCCTCGCGGTGGCCGCCTTCATGGGCTTCATAGCGAATCCGTACCGATATGCGCGCGGAGCCGCCGCGGGACCCGACGATGCCCTCGCCGAGCATCTCCGCCGTACCAGGCCGATGCTCGCCCTGTGGGTCGGTGCGATCGGGCTCGTCGTCCTGCTCGTCCTGATGATTTTCAAGCCGCTCTAGGAGCCGAATCGAGTTCGCCGGGCGCCTCGGTACCTCAAATGGACGACGACACGCCGCGCCGGCGCGGGCTAGGGTTCCGCCGTGGCGCTGAAGGTCCGGGTCATGGCGTCGCATGGGCCCATGCGCAAAGGTGCGATGCCCGCTTTGGTCTACCGCGCCGAGGCGTACGAGGAAACGGACAGGTTTCGGGAGCCCCAGTGGGGCTGCTCGCACAACCACGACTCGGTCGAGGATGCGTTCAACTGCGGCTTGTCGTGGCTCCACGCACAATCGGACGATTCCGCCGCCGAGACCGCGTGACCAACCCGTCCCAAAACCGCCGCTAAAATCGCCTTGATGCAGACTCCGACCCTTTCGCCCTCGCACGCCTTCGGCGACCTCGAGCCGTATCGAGGCGAGCTCACGGCTTACTGCTACCGAATGCTCGGCTCTCCGTTCGACGCCGAGGATGCGGTGCAGGACGCCTTTGTGCGGGCGTGGCGAAATCGCGAGCGGTTCGAAGGCCGTGCCGCGATGCGATCCTGGCTCTACCGCATCGCGACCAACGTGTGCCTCGACATGCTGAAAGGCAAGGAGAGGCGGGCGAGGCCGATGGACCTCGGGCCGTCAGTCGAGCCGATCGAGTCGAACCTCAATGTGCCGGCCGAGGTGACGTGGCTCGAGCCGATCCCACTCCACCTCATCGCACCCGAGCGCGACCCGGCCGAGGTGGCCGTCCAGAATGAGTCGATCCGGCTCGCCTTCGTCGCCGCGCTGCAGCACCTGCCGGCGCGGCAGCGCGCCGTGCTCATCCTGCGCGAGGTGCTCGACTGGCAGGCCTCGGAGGTCGCCGAGCTGCTCGGCACCTCGGTGGCTTCAGTCAACAGCGCGCTCCAGCGGGCTCGGGCGACGCTCGCCAGCACCAACGCTGCAGCCGCAGAAAGAGCGCAGCCGCTGAGCGAGGCCAACCGCGCCCTGCTCGAGCGCTATGTGGCCGCGTTCGAGCGCTACGACATAACCGCGCTCACGTCCCTCATCCGGGAAGACGCCAGGCAGTCGATGCCGCCCTACGACATGTGGCTGGCCGGCCGCGACGACATTCTCAAATGGTGGTTCGGGCCCGGCATCGGCTGCCAGGGCTCGCGCGTCCGCGCGATCGAAAGCGCGAACGGGATGCCGACCTTTGCCCAGTGGAAGCCGAGCCCGAACGGCGGCTACGACGCCTGGGCGATCCAGGTCCTCGAGGTGTCAGACGGGCGGATCGGCGAGTTCACATTCTTCCTCGACACGGCGAGGCTTTTTCCTCTCTTCGGGCTTCCGCTGCACCTCGACGCGTAGCACGTCGCCAAGCCCGGCGAACTGGATCAGGGCGATCAGCTCCTCGCTGGGCCTGGCCAGCCGCACATCACAGCCGCCGCGGCGAGCGCAGAGCTGCATTCGCGCGATCTGATCGATCGCCGTCAGGTCCGGCTTCTTCATCCGGGCGCAGTTCAAGGTGACCGTCTCGGTCGCCATCGGAATTTAGACGGAATAGGCCCCACGAACTCATCGGTTGGCCATCGATGAGTTTTGGTAAGTGGGGTCGTCTAAATGGGCATGAAGAATTCACGCTGGCTTTCGCTGCTGGTGCTTTGCACAGGCTTTCTGCTGATCGTGGTCGACATGACCATCGTCAACGTCGCGCTTCCCTCCATCCAGCGTGACCTCGGGTTCACCCAGTCCGGCCTCGCCTGGGTGATCAACGCGTACCTGATCGCATTCGGCGGCCTGCTCCTGCTCGCCGGCCGCGTCGGCGACCTCGTCGGTCGCAAGCGGGTCTTCCTCGCGGGTCTCGCCTTGTTCACCGCCGCGTCGCTTCTCTGCGGCCTTTCGTTCAGCCAGCCGATGCTGATCGCCGCCCGCTTCATCCAGGGCATCGGCGGCGCGGTGAGCTCGGCGGTGATCCTCGCCATGATCGTCACCCTTTTCCCCGAGCCGGTGGAGCGGGCGAAGGCCTTCGGCATATTCAGCTTCGTCGCCTCCTCGGGCGCGGTGGTCGGTCTGATCGCCGGCGGCCTCATCACCCAGTCGGTCAGCTGGCACTGGATCTTCTTCGTCAACCTTCCGCTCGGCATCGTGACCGCACTGCTGGCGGCCCGCCTGCTCGAGCCGGACAGGGGCATTGGCATCCGCCAGGGTGCTGACATCCTGGGGGCGGTCATGGTGACGGCGGCCCTGATGCTCGGTGTTTACACGATCGTCCAGACGTCCGATTACGGACTCGTCTCGGACCGCACCGCGGTCCTCGGCGCAGTCACGATGGTCCTGCTCGCGGCGTTCGTCGTCCGCCAGGCACGCGGGCGCAACCCGATCCTCCCGCTCCGGTTGTTCCGCTCGCGCAAGGTCACGGGTTCGAACGTCGTGCAGGCGCTCATGTCGACGTCCTTCCTCGGGTTCTTCTTCGTCTGCTCGCTCGACTTCCAGCACGTGCAGGGCTACGGCCCGATGGCGATCGGCCTCGCTTTCCTGCCGGTCGCGGTCGTGATGGCGCTGTTCTCGATCCGGTTCTCGGCCCTGCTGATCGGCAGGTTCGGGGCCGGGCGCATGCTGGTGGCCGGCCAGGCCGTCGCGCTGGTCGCGCTGGCGATGGTGGCAGTCGGACCCACCCACGCCGACTACCTGGTCCACATGCTCGTCCCGCTGGCGCTGCTCGGGCTGGGCGGCGGGCTGACCTTCCCGGCGCTGACGATGATCGCGATGGAAGACGTGGCGCCCAACGATGCCGGGCTCGCTTCTGGCCTGCTCAACACGACGGGGCAGGTCGGCGGCGCCTTCGGGCTCGCGGTGCTGGCCACGCTGGCCGGCGCCTACAGCGTGGACATGCTCCGCGGCGGCGCCGACACGGTGCAGGCTTTGGCAGGCGGCTACCACTTCGCATGGTTCGTCAGCGCGGGCGTGGTCGTGGCCACGCTGGGTGTGGCGGCCTGGCTGCTGCGCTCAAATCGGGCCGACCAGATGGACACCGCGGCGGCCGAGTGCGAGGCGGCGGCGTAGAGATGCGCAAGCTGGCGTCCTTTCTCATGGTGACCCTCGACGGTTACTTCGAAGGCGAAAAACCATGGGACATCGACTGGCACAACGTGGACGAGGAGTTCAACGACTTCGCGATCGAGCAGCTCGACACCACCGACTGCCTGGTCTTCGGGCGTGCGACCTACGTGGGGATGGCCCAGTACTGGCCGTCCGCCGAGGCGATCAAAGACGATCCCATTGTGGCGGCGAAGATGAACAGCGCGCCGAAAATCGTCGTCTCCCGCACCCTCGAAGAGCCCGAGCCCGCCTGGTCGAACACCCGTCTGATCAGGGACGTTACGGACCTGGCGGCGTTGAAAGCCGAGAAGGGTAAGGAGATGCTGGTGATGGGGAGCTCGGTGCTCACGACCAGCCTGATGGAGCTCGGCCTGCTGGATGAGCTGCGGATCATCATCAACCCTGTCCTGATCGGGGCGGGGAACTCGCTGTCGGGGAGCGCCGGACATCGGATCCCACTGAAGCTGCTCAGCTCGCGCGAGTTCCGTTCCGGCAACGTCATGCTGACCTACAAACCGGTCCCAGCCAAGGACTAGGATTCCGCTCGTTTTGCGCCAACGGTGCTCGAAAACGACGGCTCGCCGCCGCCTAGACTGAAGCGGGCGGGCGGAAGATGGACAGGGCAGCCTCGGTGTGGGGAGCACTCCCTTCCCGCGCACGCCGCGCGGTTGGTCTCATGGTGCTGGCTGTCGTCGTGATCGCGGCGACCTCGATCTATTTCGTGCACCCGTGGCAGGCTGCCAAGCCAGCGACGGCCACCACGCAGGTCAAGCGCCCTCCTGTTTTGCGCGGAGGGGATTTCGCGCGGTATCAGTTCATGAACCTGTCGCTCGGCTGGGCCGTTCAGATCACACCCGGCTCCGGCTCCTCGGGTCCGTACTCGGTCTTCAGGACGGTCGACGGCGCGAAGCACTGGCAGAGAGTCCTGTCGGGCGAGACCACCCAGATCGGCACCACCTCAGAGTCGCTCCACTTCGTCGACGCGCAGAACGGATTCGTCGTGGCCGGCGATCCGCTCGCGGTCTATCGGAGCACCGACGCAGGAGCCCACTGGGCGCGTCGGGAGCTGCCGATGGCCGACGCGTTGATGGTCAGGTTCAGCGATCGGTCGTACGGGTGGCTTGTGGCCGGGCCGACGGGCGTCCCGAAGGCGCGGCTGCGCCTGTACGGGACCGCCGACGGAGGCTCCACCTGGAAGCAGCTGCCGGATCCGCCGTTGGACTTTGAGTTCACCACCGAGTTTCGGCGCCCGTCAGAGGGCTGGAGCGGAGCCGCGGCCCGTGACCGCGCGTATGTCTACCTCAGCACTGACGCGGGCTTGACGTGGCAACGCCGCGACCTGCCTCAGACTGGGGATCTGCCTGAGGTGGGGTTCTTGACCATGGTGCGACTGCTTCCGGGCAGTGGCGTGGTCGCGTATGTGTTTGCGGAGGCCCAAGGTCCGCTCCACGCTTACACGTCGTTTGACGCCGGAACGACGTGGTCTCCCGTGAGTTGGCCCGAATCGCCCGGAGACGGCGGCAGCTTCTTCTTCGAGGACGCGACCCACTGGTGGATGTTCCAGCAGCTCGTGCTCTATAAGACGGTCGACAGCGGCCGATCGTGGTTTCCATTCGCCGTGAGAACCTCGGCCGCCCCGATTCAGGTCCAGGTGCTCGACTCCGTGCATGCGTGGGGGCAGATAGACGATGGCGCCGGCGTCCAGCTCGTGACCACCTCGGACGGCGGGCTGCACTGGACTCCGATGAACGTGCCTATCGTGCAATAGGGCCTTGCCGACCAAGAAAAAACCGGCGCTCTTCGACCTCAACGTCGAGAAGATCCTCGACCACTGGGGCGTGCCCGAGGCGATCCGCGAGGTCATCGCCAACGCGCTCGACGAGCAGGCACTCAGCGGCACGGCCGAGCCACGCATCGTCAAGCGTCGCGACGGATGGCATGTCACGGACTTCGGCCGCGGCCTTCACTACCAGCACCTGACCCAGAACGAGAATCCCGAGAAGCGCCGCAAGTCCGAGCTCGTGGTCGGCAAGTTCGGGGTCGGGCTGAAGGATGCGCTCGCCACGTTTTACCGCCGCGGCATCGAGGTGAAGATCCGCACACCACAGGCCGACATCACCCTGCAGCGTGCCGCCAAGAGCAACTTCGCCGACGTGAAGACGCTGCACGCGGCCATCTCGGCGCCTTCGGAGCCGAAGCGACAGGGGACCGATTTCATCCTGCGCGCGCTGCCGGACGCGGACATGACCGCGGCCCGGGATTACTTTCTCCGCTT
>VBGV01000278.1 GCA_005880755.1 Chloroflexota bacterium | reverse complement strand
TCGCGACAAAGGTCGGCCGCCTGCTCCGTGCGGGCGCGCCGCCGGAGAGCGACACGTTTCCGGGCGCGCCGCCTCTCAACCCCGTCTTCGACTTCTCCTACGACGGCGTGATGCGCTCGGTCGAGGAGAGCGTCGCGCGACTCGGCATCGACCGGATCGACATCCTCCACATCCACGACCCCGACGAGCACTTCGCCGAGGCTCTGGCAGGCGCATACCCGGCGCTCGACCGTCTCCGGTCGGAAGGGACGATCAAAGCGGTCGGGGCCGGCATGAACCAGGCCGAGATGCTCGCCCGTCTCGCCCGCGAAGCGAACTTCGACTGTTTCCTCCTCGCGGGCCGCTACACGGTGCTCGACCAGGTGGGGCTGAAGGAGCTGCTGCCGCTCTGCGTCGAGCGAGGGATCGCGATCATCGCCGGCGGCGTCTTCAACAGCGGCATCCTGGCCGACCCGCGCCCCGGGACGCACTACAACTACCAGATTGCGCCCGACGAGCTCGTCCAGCGCGCCGCACGAATCAAAGCAGTGTGCGAGCGCCACGGCGTCTCGCAGAAGGCTGTCGCCATCCAGTTCCCCCTGGGTCATCCGGCCGTGCAGACCGTCCTCACCGGATGCCGCTCGGTGGAAGAGCTCACCGAAAACATCGACGCGTTCCACGCGCCGATTCCGCCCGCGGTGTGGGAGGACCTGAAGGCCGAAGGCCTCGTCACGCCCGAAGCGCCGGCGCCCTGATGGTCGTCGACGCCCACCACCACCTCTGGGATCCAGCCCACCGCGAGTATCCCTGGATGGGCGACGAGCTGGACGCGATCCGGCGGCGTTTCGACGCGTCAGACCTGAAGCCGCTCCTCGACGCGAACGGGATCGACAGGACAGTTGTGGTCCAGACCGTCTCGAGCCTGGAGGAGACGCGCGAGTTCCTGCAAAGCGCCGTGGAAAACGAGTTCATCGCGGGCGTCGTGGGTTGGGTCGACCTCACCGATCGGTCGGTGGACAAGACGATCGCCGGTCTGAAAAGGAGCGAGGGCGGCAGCTTTTTGGTCGGCATCCGACACCAGGTCCACGACGAGCCGGACGCCAGGTGGTTGCTGCGCGAAGACGTGCAGCGCGGGATCGCCGCCGTCGGGGAGGCCGGGTTGGTCTACGACGTCCTGGTGCGCACGCGCGAGCTGCCGGCCGCCCTCGAGACGGTGACGCGGCACCCGGAGATCCGGTTCGTCATCGACCATGCGGCCAAACCGCGCATCGCCGCGGGCCCGGCGGACTCCGATTGGGAGGCGGCGCTGGCGCCGATGAGCGACCTCGCCAACGTCACGTGCAAGGTTTCAGGACTCTTCACCGAGGCCGACTGGAAGTCATGGACGGCCGAGCAACTAGAGCCATACGTCCGGCGGGTGATCGACTGGTTCGGCGCGGACCGCTGCATGTTCGGCTCGGATTGGCCGGTCTCCTTGCTGGCCGCCTCCTACGAGCAGGTCGTGACCACCACGCGACAGCTGGTAGAAGGCGACGACCAGATCATGGGCGGTACGGCGGCGAGGGTGTACGGCCTGACCTAGGGCGGCCGGATCACTGACATCTGCTAGCCTGAGCCGCATCATGACTGCCCACATCCTGACGTGGCGACGCGCGATCGATCACGCCGGATGCTGCAGCTGCCTCTGTAGTTAGCCGGAACCAAGTTCGTCCTCGGCTAATTCGAATTTCCAAGGAGGCACACGCATGAGCGTCACCGACGAACTCGTCCGCAACAACGATTCCTATGTCCGCTCGTTCAAGAAGGGGGATCTTCCCCTGCCGCCTGCGAAGCACGTCGCGGTGCTCGCATGCATGGACGCACGCCTCGACGTGCACAAGATCCTGGGGTTGCAGGAAGGCGACGCCCACGTGATCCGCAACGCCGGTGGAGGGGCGACCGACGACGCGATCCGTTCGCTCGCCATCTCGCAGCGCCTGCTCGGGACCAAAGAGATCGTTCTCATCCACCACACGGACTGCGGCATGCTCACGTTCAAGGACGACGACCTGAAGCAGAAGATCGAGTCCGAGACCGGCATCCGCCCGGCATTTGCGTTCGAGGCCTTCGGCGATCTCGAGCAGGACGTCAAGCAGTCGATCGCGCGCATCAAGGCGAGCCCGTTCATCCCCAACAAGTCGAGCGTTCGCGGTTTCGTGTACGACGTGCACACGGGGCGGCTGAACGAGGTGGGGGTACCCGCGGCGGTCTGAGGCACGGCCGAAAACCCTCGGCGAGCTGCATGGGCGCCGAAGATCCGTCGAGGGCTTTTCGGGCCGTGCCTCTAGTTTTCCGACTCCCAGCGTGGGCGCTGCTCGGCGACGACGGTGTCGACCGCATCTATGAACTCCTGGATGTCCTGCTCGGCCATCGGCGTCGACAGCGCCCCCATCGCTCGTGGCGCCATCAGCACTCCATGGTTGACCAGTCCGAGAAAGAGCTCGCGCGTCCTCTTCTTGTTGGCAGCCGCCACCGCCCTGTAATCGACGACCGGCTTGTCGGTGAAGTGCAGCGCGAGCAGCGACCCCGCGCCGTTCACCTGCACCGCGACGCTATGCGAGGCGAACACCTCCGTCAGCTGCTCGCACACGCGTGCGCCTTTCCGGTTGAGTTCCTCGTATACGTCCGGGGTGAGCTCGGTCATCGTCGCCAGTCCCGCCGCCATGCCGAGCGGGTTGCCGTTGTACGTCCCGCCCTGCGCGATGTTCGGCTCTCGGCGCGGGTCCAGCAGCTCCATGACGTCCGCGCGCCCGCCGAAGGCGGCGACTGGCAGGCCGCCCCCGATGATCTTGCCCAGGGTCGTGAGGTCGGGGGTCACGCCGTACAGCTGCTGCGCCCCGCCCGGTGCGACCCGGAACGAGATCACCTCGTCGAAGATCAGGAGGATGCGGAGCTCCGCGGTCACCTGCCGGAGCCTTTGGAGGAACTCGAGAGTGGCCGGGATCACTCCGCCCGCGCCGATGATCG
>VBGV01000277.1 GCA_005880755.1 Chloroflexota bacterium | reverse complement strand
GGCGTGGCCGCTCGCCACGTCGTCAGCCGCAAGAGCGATTTTCGCCCTCATCCTGACGGACGACGGATCGGCGGCATATGCGACTTCGCAACGTGTGACTTGTCGTCGAGATGGAGCCCACGATGTACGCCATGACCTCTGAAGTCTTGGACGGAGGAGGACCTATACTGCGCCGGCAGGCAGGAGACCTCATCGCACGGTCGCGTGTACCTGACCGCTCAGTGATGCAACACTCGCAGCCCAAACCGTCGCAAATGGAGGTTATCCCAATGTTTGGAGTCCCACCATTCCTACGGTTCCCAGCAGGGAGGGCGCTTGCGGGTGTACTCGGTGCCGGAGCGCTGTTGCTCGTTCTCGCGCCTGCGTCAGCCGCAGCAACCGTAACTCGCGTCACCACTACGACGCCGACCTTCGACAGCGGCCTTTCAGATGACTGTCGACCTGGCCTCACAGGGACGCTCGTCGGAACGAGCGTTGTCACCTTTCAGCGCGTCGATACCCCCCTGGGCTTCCACATCGACCAGACGGAAACCGACACGGGCACGATCACGTGGAGCGACGGCTCGTACAGCATCATCGAGTCGGTCGACCACCTCACTCGTAACATTTTTGATTCGGGCATGAGGGTCAAAACGAACGCGCACGAGGATTCGGTCAACACCTACACGGCCGACGGCGTGTTTCTATTTCGGGAGACGTTCCATGAAATTGAGCACCTCACGTTTATTGATGACGTGTATCGCGTCAGGTTTGATAGGGGCCATTTCCACGTCTTCGGGGGATGCTGAGAACTAGCACTTTCTGAATCCGCAAACCCACGAGGACGATCCGTACCCTGCCGTGCCAGCGCATAGTTGGTGCGTGAAGACGGTCCCTCTTGGCCGCGCCGCGATCGCCGGCATTGCGGCCGCTGCCGGCTTCCCGCTGGTGATCGCCATCCTGGACGTTGTCCAACGCGACTTCTTGATCCAGACCGACCCGCGCCTCGACCCCCTCGTGAGCAACCCGGTCAGCGCTCATGAGCTCGGTCCGTACGGTTTGGCCCAGCATCTGAATTTTCTCCTTACAGGGTTGCTCGTCGGGCTTTTTGGTGAGGGCCTGTACCGGGCGCTGCCAAGGAGCCACTGGGCAAGAGCGACCCGAATCGCGCTGATTGTCTTGGGATTTGGAATTGCGCTTGGCGTCTTTACTCTCGACGTTGCAAACACCCAGACGTGGCATGGCCGGATTCACGCTGTCGGTTTCCTGATCCTCGTGTTCGCCTCGATGGTCGTGCCATTCGTGCTCGCTGCAGCTCTGCTCCGCAACCCGCGTGTGAGGTGGCTCGTCTGGCTGGCATTGGGCGTGGGCATAGCGACTGTGGTCGTCGTCTTCGTGCCGAATCCGAAGGGCTCCTATTCGAACTGGTTTGGTCCGGCGTCCAAGCTTCACCTACTGATCACATTTGGATTCCTGGAAGCCATCGCGATCTGGCTGTGGACCTCGGGCCGCTCGCAAGCAACTCGATTAGGCACTTGAACGAAGCTGCGACCACCCGATACATCGAGACCACGTTCGATGGCAAACAAGCGACGGAACGTTCGAATCCATCTCGCCGTTCTTGAAGGAGGCTTACGAGATCGCAGTGAAGCGCGGGGAGAGGCGACCGCTAGGGTCCGCGGCCCGGCGGCACACAAACTCGTCCACCACAATGCGATTTTTGGGCGCATCCTTTCCGACGACGGAGGTGGGCACATGAACGTGCAGACCAGCATCGTCATCGACCGCCCCATCGAGCAGGTATGGGCTTACCTCGATGACCACACGCACGAGTTGGCTTGGCGCAGTCCCTCGCTGAAGCGTCTGAACCAGGTCGGCAAGGATCCCGTAGGCGTCGGCACACGGTACGAAGGCGTAATCAACGTCGGCCCGGGCGACTACCCATACGTGAACGAGCTGACTCGATACGAGCCGCCGAACCGCGTCTCCTGGAAGGCGGTCAGCTCCGCGGGTTGGGTTATCGGGTCCTCAGGGAGCTATGTCCTCGAAAGGGAAGGCGATCGCACCCGCCTGACTCACGAGCTCAATATGGAGCCCAACAAACGCGTGGGCCGACTTGTCATGCCTCTGCTGGGAGTGATTGGTTCGCGCGGGGTCATGCCGATGCTTGTGAAGCTGAAGGGTGCGGTCGAGAATCGAGCCCGCAGTTCCTAGCGGCCGTTAGGGCAGAGGCGGACCGTTAAGCGAATTTTGGCGGCTGTTAAGACTTGTCGTTCGTACATTTGTTTGATATAATTCGGGCGTGCTAGACGAGCTGGAAAGACTTGAGGCAGAGGTTCGCGAATTCCGGCAGAACGCTGATCTTGATTTCGTCGACGCCGGGCGACTCTCCACCGTCGTCAACACCCTCCAGGGCGCGCTGAGCCAGGTCGTGCATCGCGCCAAAGTGCGCGGGGATCATCTCCTCGCCGCCCAGTCCGCCTGCACTTGGGTTGCGAGTACCTGCCAGATCTCGCCAACCGCAGCTGCCGACCGGCTCTGTGTCGGTGAGCAGCTGGAGTCGATGCCCAGGGTCGCCGAGGCCTTGGGCTCAGGCGAGATCGGCTATCAGGCGGCCTCGGTGATCTGCCACCTCCAGAAGCACGTCAGCGAGCTCGAGGTCCGCATCGACGAAGAGATGTGGGTCGACAACGCTCGCCGCTTCTCGATCAAGGACTTGAGCGGCATCGCGGCCAGCACCTGGCATGCGGTCAATCCGGACGGCTTCTGCCTCGACGTGGAAGAGAACTTCGAACGACGCCAGCTCTTCATCAGCGAGACGGCCGGCATGTACCGGGTGGACGGATGGCTCGACTCAGAGGCGGGGGCGGCTCTCAAGTCCGCCATCGAGGCCCTGGCCAAGCCCCTGGGCGCCGATGACGCGCGGACTCCCAGGCAGCGGCGGGCGGATGCCCTGACCGAGATGACCTACCACGCCCTGGAGGCGGGCACCATGCCGCGGCGCAACGGCGCCCGGCCGCATATCAACGTCAACACCACGATCGAGGGCCT
>VBGV01000313.1 GCA_005880755.1 Chloroflexota bacterium | reverse complement strand
ATTCGAGCAGGCTCGAATAACGCGAGGCTGATGACGCGCTCGGGCCTGGTCCCGGCATACGCGAGCGAGATGAAGCCGCCGCCTGAGTAGCCGATCAGGTGAAAGCGATCGAGGCTCTTCGAACCCGCCAGACGGTCGATCGCATCGAGCTCCTCGTCGATCGAGTAGTCAGAAGGCGGGATCGGCTCGCGGTAGACCTCGAGATCCTTGAGATGCAGGTCGGCCGCGTCGGCGACCGCCTCGATCAATGGCCGATACCTCTGCGCAGCAGGCGCGACGCTGCCGGGCACGCAGATGACCTGCGGTTTCATACGGGCGCCCGCCTCCGGATCACGTCGAGCGCGGCCTCCACCCGTTTCGGATCCAGTCCCACGCATCTGATGACGAGCTCCTTGGTCTCGAAGTTGGGGTAGGACCCAACTGAAACATCGGGAAACTGCTCCTCCAGCTCGCGCATCAGGGGATAGAAGCGAGCCTCGACCGCAAACGTGAAGCGCAGCTCCCGCACGGTTGCCGCGGACCCGGCCGTGAGGAATTGGGGCTCGAGCTCCTCGGTGAAGATGCCCTTCATCTCGAGCGGCACGCCGGGCAAGACGAAGATCCGCTTTCCGTTCGCCTCGTAGATCGTCCCGGGCGCCATGCCGCGTCGATTCTTGAACACATGCGAAGGGCCCGCGGGGATGCGCGCCATTCGCAGGTTGCCTTCCGTGACGTCGGGCGATTCGAGCAACCCCATCGAGTGCATCCTCTGCACGCGCCGCTCGATGCGCTCACGGGTCTCCTCCCAGATCATCAGCTCCTTGCCCAGCGCAGTGGCGAGCGCGGCAAAGGTGCGGTCGTCGGGCGTCGGCCCGAGTCCGCCGCTGACGAACACGTCCGTGATCTCCGTGTCGTCGAGCTCGCGTCGCAGCTGCTCGACGATCTCCTGCGGCCTGTCGCGGATCTGGGTTACCCGTTTGACCGGGTAGCCCAGCAGGCGGAGCCGTTCCGCCATCCAGTGGGAGTTCGTGTCGAGGGTGAAGCCTCCGACCAGCTCGTCCCCGATCGCCACGATGCTGGATACGGGCATGGCTGACCATATAAACATGGAGCGGTTGCACGCAGTGGTCCGCGGCGACGTCCAGGGCGTCGGCTTTCGCTACTTCGTCCAGCGCAAGGCGCAGCAGCTCGGGGTGCGGGGCTGGGTCCGCAACAACCAGGACGGCACGGTGGAGCTGGTGGCGGAAGGCAATCGGGACGACCTCGAGCAGCTCCGACGAGCGGCGGAGGAAGGGCCGCGCACGGCCCACGTCGAACGGGTGGACGCCCAGTGGTCGACCGCGACGGGGAACCTGCCGAGCTTCGAGCTGGCGTGGTGACGGATGCCTGTTTTGCGGTTCGTTTAACCTATCGCTCCGCTGTTCTTTCTCGGTTCCCGCGATTCGAGGGGAGGTAAATGGATCCCAACACAGCCTGGTTTGGCGTGGTCGGCGGATTGGCCGCCGTCGCCTTCGCAGTTGTCCTCATCTTTCTCGTCCTCAGCAAGCCGGCCGGGAACGAGAGCATGCGGCAGATCGCGGCCGCGATCCAGGAAGGCGCTGCGGCCTATCTGAACCGTCAGTACACGGTGATCGCCGTCATCGGCGTGGTCATCGCGGTCGTCATCGGGTTCTTGATCAACTGGAAGACCGCCGGGCTGTACATCGTCGGCGCGGTGCTGTCCGCGGTCGCGGGCTACGTGGGCATGAACATCGCGGTCCGCGCCAACGTGCGCACCGCCGAGGCAGCTCGCGGCGGTGTGAATGCGGCCCTGCAGGTCGCGTTTCGCGGCGGCGCGGTGACCGGCTTCATGGTGGTGGGCCTCGGGCTCCTCGGCGTCTCGGCCGCGTACCTCGTCTTCAAGGATCCCGAGGTGCTGGTGGGACTCGCCTTCGGCGCGAGCCTGGTCTCGGTCTTCGCCCGATTGGGCGGTGGCATCTACACCAAGGCGGCTGACGTCGGCGCCGACCTCGTGGGCAAGGTCGAGGCCGGCATCCCAGAGGACGATCCTCGCAACCCGGCGGTCATCGCCGACAACGTCGGCGACAACGTGGGCGACTGCGCGGGCATGGCGGCCGACCTGTTTGAGACGTATGCCGTGACGATGATCGCCGCCATCCTCCTCGGGTCGCTGCTGTTCAAAGACCAGATCGGCTGGGTGATCTATCCGTTGCTCTTGGGTGCGGTGAGCGTCATCGGCTCGATCGCCGGGACGTTTTTCGTGCGCATCTTCAACCCGCGCTGGATCATGGGCGCTCTATATGCCGGCCTGCTCGTGGCCGTGGTGATCGCGGTCGTGGGCTTCTTCTTCATCACCCAGTACATGAAGGGCAACGGGTACTTCGCGGGCGCGGCCGCCGGCGGCGTCCACGACCCCAACAACCTCTTCTACGCGGCGCTGATCGGAGTCGTGATCACCGTTTTGATCGTCGCCATCACCGAGTTCTTCACCGAAACCGCCTACTGGCCCGTTCATCTCATCGCCAAGGCGTCGGTCACCGGCCACGCGACCAACATCATCGCCGGGCAGGCGATCGGGATGATGTCGACCGCGCTGCCCGTGATCGTCATCGCCACCGGGATTCTGATCAGCTACGCGCTGGGCGGCCTGTACGGCATCGCCATCGCCGCCACCGCCATGCTTTCGATGACCGGGATCATCGTCGCGATCGACTCCTATGGACCCATCACCGACAACGCCGGCGGCATCGCCGAGATGGCCAAACTGCCGAAGGAAGTGCGCGCGGTGACCGACCCTCTGGACGCGGTAGGCAACACCACCAAGGCCGTAACCAAGGGCTACGCCATCGGCTCCGCCGGACTGGCGGCCCTCGTCCTTTTCGCCTCCTACACGCGGGAGCTCGAGAAGGCCGGCCACCCGACCACGTTTCAGCTGTCCGATCCGATTGTCATCGCGGGGCTGTTCCTCGGAGGCATCTTGCCGTTCCTCTTCGGCTCGCTGGCGATGCTGGCGGTCGGGCGCGCGGGCGGGCTCGTGGTGGAGGAGGTGAGGCGCCAGTTTCGCGAGATCCCCGGCATCCTCGAAGGCACGGGCCGGCCTGAGTACGGCACCGCGGTCCGGATCGTGACCGCCGCCGCGCAGCGGGAGATGATCGTGCCCGGCATCATCCCGGTGGTCGCGCCGCTCGCGGTGGGCTTTCTGTTGGGCCCGCGCGCGCTGGGGGGATTGCTGCTGGGCGCGATCGTGACGGGACTGTTCCTGGCGATTCAGATGACGAGCGGCGGGGCTGCGTGGGACAACGCGAAGAAGTACATCGAAGAAGGTCACCTCGGAGGCAAAGGGTCGGAGGCACACAAGGCCGCGGTCACGGGCGATACGGTCGGCGACCCCAACAAGGACACGGCCGGGCCGGCCATCAACCCGATGATCAAGGTCGTCAACATCATCGCCATCCTCGTCGCCGCCGCGGTCTCCACGAACTATTTGATCCACTAGTACACTCGTCCCTGGAGTTGCTGGGGTGGACGACTACCAGAAGGAGATCGCCGACCTCGAAACCCAGGTCGAGCAGCTGGTCGCGGCCGAGGGCGATGCCAAGACCATTGCCGAGCTCTCCATGCAGCTCGACATCCTGAAGGCCATCTACACGCGGGCCACTGATCTGTTCCAGCGAGGCAGGCGGGACGAGGGCCTTCGCTACGGGCTTCGCATCCAGGGCTACGGCGACTGGACAATCGACAATGTTTACGCCTTCGTGTACGAACGATCGGTGGAGCTCGAGCCGAATGCCCACCGCGCGTTCGTGGTCGGCATCAAGTCCACCGACTTCGCGCTGATGCTCAACTCGTGACGGAGGAAGGCACATGGAAACACCGCTGACGCCTCTCGAGTTCGCGCGGAGGACCCGCAAGCTCTACGGAGACCGCGAGGGCGTGGTCGACGGCGACCTGCGGCTGACGTACGAGGAATTCTTCGACCGCTGCGACCGGTGGTCGTCGGCGCTTCAATCCATGGGCGTGGTCCAAGGCGATCGAGTCGCGTACATCGCGCCGAACACGCACGAGCAACTCGAGTCGTTCTACGCGGTGCCGCAGATCGGAGCGGTGCTCGTGCCGATCAACTACCGGCTGACGGCCGAGGATTTCCTCTACATCACCTCGCATTCCGGCGCGAAAGTGCTGTGCGTCCACCCGGACTACCTCGACGCCATCGACGGAGTCCGCGACCAGCTGAGCGCTGTCGAACACTTCGTGAGCCTCGGCAGCGCCGGCGGCCGCAAGGGGTGGACCGAGTACGAAGCCGCCGTCGCGGCGTCGAAACCCGATTTCGCGCGCCCCGAGATCGCCGAGGGCGATCTCCTTACCATCAACTACACCAGCGGCACGACGGCCAAGCCGAAGGGCGTGATGATCACCCACCGCAACGCATGGGCGAACGTCGTGGGCACTCTCGTCCACTTCCACATCACGGTCGGCGACCGTTATCTGTGGACGCTGCCTATGTTCCATGCGAATGGATGGACGTTCGTGTGGATCATCGCGGCGGTCGGTGGAACGCACATCTGCCTGCCGAAGGTGGAGCCGGCACGCGTCTTCGACCTGGTCCGCACGGAGCATGTCGGCTGGCTTTGCGCCGCGCCTACAGTCCTGATCGGTCTCGCCAACGCTCCGGCCGATGTGCGGGGCGAGGTGCCTGAAGGCGTCCACGTCATCACGGCAGGAGCCGCGCCGGCCGCCGCGACGATCGAGCGCATGGAAGGTGATCTCGGCTGGGAGGTGACGCAGGTTTACGGACTGACCGAAACCGCCCCGTTCATCACGATCTGCGAGCCTCGGCCAGAGCACAAGAACCTCGGCACGACAGAACTTGGGATCGTGAAGGCCCGCACCGGGGTCGAGCTGATCACGTCAGGCGAGCTGCGCGTCGTCGATGAGGCCGGGAAGGACGTACCCGCCGACGGCCAGACGCTGGGCGAGATAGTGGCCCGCGGCAACGTGATCATGAAGGGTTACTACAACGACCCCGACGCGACCAAGAAGGTGATGGGCGACGGGTGGTTCCACACCGGCGACGCCGCGGTGCTCCACCCGGATGGCTACGTCGAGATCCGTGACCGGATCAAAGACGTGATCATCAGCGGAGGAGAGAACATCTCGAGCCTGGAGGTCGAGGGTGTACTTCTTCGCCATCCCGCTGTCCAGGAGGCGGCGATCGTCGGTCTGCCTCACGAGAAGTGGGGAGAGGCGCCTTTCGCGTACGTGGTGCTGAAGCCCGGCGCGAGGGCCACCGAGGCCGAGCTGATCGCTTTCACCCGGGATCGCCTGGCGCACTTCAAGGCCCCGCACGGGGTGACGTTCGTTTCGGAGCTGCCCAAGACCGCGACGGGAAAGATCCAGAAATACATCTTGAGGAAAGGCGCCGCGGCGGTCGTCCGCCAGTAGGTCTCTAGACGGAGACCTCGGTCTTCAACCATGTGAGACCGTCGCGGACGACGCGCGCGGTGACGAACGTGACGGGCGCCAATGCTCGCTCGTCGAAGAGT
>VBGV01000312.1 GCA_005880755.1 Chloroflexota bacterium | reverse complement strand
ACCGATCTCTTTTGCGCCCGGAATCTCGAACAGGGTCAGCGGCCGGTAGCCGTCAAACGCGATCTCGGAGTACGGTGCGTCGTGGCACAACACGATGTCGTGGCGCCGGCAGAACTCCACCGCACGGACGAGGAAGTGGCGGTCCGCTGTCGCCGCCGTCGGATTGTTCGGGTAGTTCAGCCACATCAGCCTGGCCCGGCGCGCGACATCGTCCGGGATCGCGTCTAGGTCCGGCAGCCAGTGGTTCGCCTCGGTCAGCGGCATCACGTACGGGTCCGCGCCGGCCATGATCGCGCCGGTCACGTACACGGTGTAGCCGGGATCGGGCGCCAGCACGACATCCCCGGGATCGACCAGCGCCAGCGGAACGTGGCTGATCCCGTCCTTCGACCCGAGGGTTGGCAGGATCTCGGTGCTGGGATCCAGCTCCACGCCCGAGCGCTCGCTGTACCAACGGGCGATCGACTCTCTCAGCTCGGTGAGGCCGAAGTACGACGGGTAGCGGTGATTGGATGGGTCGGCCGCCACTTCCTGGAGCACGCTGACGATGCGGCCAGGCGTGGGTAGGTCCGGGTCCCCGATGCCAAGCGAAATGACGTCGACACCCGCCCTCTTCTTCTCCTGCACCTTGCGGTCGATCTCGGCGAAGAGATACGGCGGTATGCGACCAAGTCGCTTGGCGCCGGCCACCGCCTAGCTCCTCCCCATTTATGGGGAGGTGTCGGCGAAGCCGACGGAGGGGCTGTCCACGTAGCTGAGGATACCCGGCAGTGGATCGGGCTCGATCTCGAACCACCGCACCCTGTCGTCGCGACGCCACCAACGCAGTTGGCGGCGCGCGTAGCGGCGGTTGGACTGGGCCATCGCGACTGGAAGCTCATCGAGCGTGAGCTCGCCGCGGAGATGCGCCAGAGCCTCGGCGTAGCCGATGCCCGTCAAGACGGGAGCTGTGGGCGGCACCCCGGCATCGAGCGCTGACTGCGTCTCCGCCACCAGGCCGCGCTCGACCTGGCGCCGGCTGCGTGCAGCAAGTCGCTGATCGATCACCTCTAAGTCCGCGGTCAAGCCGATGCGCAGCGCGCGCCAGGCAGGGGGAGTTCGAGTGCGCAGCGCTCGCAATGGAGGTCCCGCAGCCTCGAGAATCTCGACGGCGCGGATCATCCGCACCGGGTTCTTGAGGTCGACCCCTGGGTCGGGGTCGATGGCGAGCAACCTTTCTCGTAGGACTTCGTTTTCCAGGCCCTCGAGCTCAGCCCGCAAGGCAGGGTTGGGCGCGATTCCGGTGAGGCTAAAGCCGTCGCACAACGCGTCGACGTAAAGCATCGTTCCGCCCTCGACGATCGGGAGCCTGCCGCGTGATGCGATGTCATCGATCGCGGCCCGCGCGCCCTGCACGTACTCTGCGGCATTGAACGATTGCGCAGGGTCGACGAAGTCGATCATGTGATAGCGCACCCGCCGCCGCTGCTCGTCGCTGGGCTTGTTGGTGGCGATGTCAAGGCGCTCGTAGACCTGGCGCGAGTCGGCGACCACGATCTCGCCGTCGAGACGCATCGCCAGCTCGAACGCGACGCGCGACTTTCCGATACCGGTGGGTCCGACAACAACCGGGACGGGTTTCAGCTCAGTAATTTCTGCGGAAGTGCCGTGTCAGCTCCTGCCACTCGACCAGGAGCCGAGTCGGACGGCCGTGCGGGCAGGTGATCGATTCCTCCGCCGCCTCGAGATCTGCCAGCAGCCGGCGCTGCTCGGCGACATCGAGTGTGTCACCGAATCGCACCGCGGAATGGCACGCGAGCGCCGCGGCCGCCTTCTCGATTGCACCATCGCCCCTGTTCTCGGCGAGCGCCGCCAGGGTTTCCTGGATGGCGGCTGTGGCGCGTCCAGATGGCAGCTCGGTCGGGACGGCGGTGATGCGCAGGCTGCGTGGCCCGAACTCCTCGTACTCGAGGCCGAGGTTCGCGAGCTCGGCGCGATGGTCGATGGCGGCCGCAATCAATGCAGGCTCGACGTCCACGGCTTGCGGGATGAGCAGCGGCTGGCTGGCCCCGCGGCCGGTGCGCAATCGCTCCAGCAGCCGGTTGTAGAGGATGCGCTCGTGCGCCGCGTGCTGGTCGACGAGCACCAGCCCGTGGGGCCCTTCGGCGACCAGGTACCCGGGTCCCGCCTGCCCGATCGGCCGGAGAACCGCATTGGTCGCGTGTCCGTTGGTTTCGACCGCCGCCACCACCGCAGGTGCCTCGTGCAGCGTGAGCTGAGGCCCAGCCATGAAAGTCGACGCGACTCCCTGCGTTTCTGCTGGGCGATAGCGATACGGATCGCTTCCGTCGAGCGCCGCTCGCACCGCCCGCTGCAGGGCGGCAAACACCGCACCCTCGTCGCGAAAACGAACCTCTTTCTTCGCGGGATGCACATTGACGTCGACGAGCTCGGGGTCGATGCCGATGTCGATGACCGCCAGTGGGTGCCGGCCACGCTCGAGCCTGCGCTGGTAGCACTCTTCGAGCGCGTAGACCAATGACCGGGCTGACACCGGCCTGCCGTTGACGGCGAGGACCATGCCATCGCGGCTGCCGCGGCTCAGGCGCGGCTGGCTCACCAACCCTGTGACCATCTGTGTGCCGACCATCTCGAGCATCTCAGCCGCGACGGGCGGACCGTACACCGCCGCGATGGCGCGTCGACGATCGCCGTCTCCGCTGCTGCTGACCGCGGCGCGGCTGTCGATCGTCAGATGGAATCGGACGTAAGGATGAAGGAGCGCAAACGCGCTCACCACCTCTTTGATGGCCGCGACCTCGGTGGCGTCGCTCTTCAGAAATTTCAAACGCGCCGGCACGTTCGCGAACAGGTCCCGCACCTCGACCACGACGCCGGGCAGCAGGGGCCCGGCTCCTTGTTCGATGAGCTCACCCGCGCGGATGCGCAGCCTGGCGCCGGCGCTCGAGGACTCCACGTCAGCGACCGCGGCGATGCTCGCGAGGGCCTCGCCACGGAAGCCGAATGACTGGATCGTGATGAGGTCGGCAAGCTTGGTCAGCTTGCTCGTGGTGTGACGCAGAAAGGCCACCGCCAGCTCGTCGGCCGGGATTCCGGCGCCGTCGTCGCTGACGCGGATCGAGGTCTTCCCCGCACCCCGCGCGTCGATGCTGATCCGCCTTGCACCCGCGTCGAGGGCGTTCTCCACGAGCTCCTTGACGACCGACGCCGGGCGCTCGATCACCTCGCCCGCGGCGAT
>VBGV01000311.1 GCA_005880755.1 Chloroflexota bacterium | reverse complement strand
TCGCGCGCCAGCCCGTCCGCGGCCTCGGGCGCACGCGCGCGCACGATCTCCACTTCTTTGTCGAGGTCGGGGTAATCGATCCAGTGATATAGGCAGCGGCGCTTCAAAGCATCGTGGACCTCGCGCGTGCGGTTGGAGGTGATGACGACGAACGGCACCTGGCGCGCCTTGATGGTGCCGATCTCCGGGATCGAGACCTGGAAGTCCGAGAGCAATTCCAGTAGGAACGCCTCGAACTCTTCGTCCGAGCGGTCGATCTCGTCGATCAGGAGCACCGGCGGCGTGGGGTCGTCGTTGTCGATCGCGTCCAGCAGCGGACGCCGCAGTAGAAATTCGGAGCTGAAGATCTCGCGCTCGGCGACTCGTCGGTCTTCGCCTTCGCCCATGAGGCGGATATGCAGCAGCTGCCGCGGATAGTTCCACTCGTAGACCGCGTGCGCGAGGTCGATGCCCTCGTAGCACTGGAGGCGGATCAGGCGCGCGCCCAGCACCTCGGCCATGACTTTGGCCGCCTCGGTCTTGCCGACGCCCGCCTCACCCTCGATGAAGAGAGGCTTCTGCAGCTTGAGCGCGAGAAAGATGGACGTCGCCAGGGCGCGGTCGCCGATGTAGCGGCGCTCGCGCAGACGGCGCTCGACGTCCTCAATGGTCGCGGGTGAGCTCACGCTGACAAAGGGTACGAGGTGGTCAGGCCGAGTACCCGGATAGTCCGGACGAACCGACCTGCAGTCCGCAGCGAACCTCGGATAGTCCGGACTATCCGGGAAGGTGGCCCGGCCTGGTCAGCCGGACCGGGCCACCCCGAGACTCTATTGGCCCTGCGCCTGCTGAATCGCCCGCTTGGTGAGCACGCGGGCTAGGTGCTTCTTGTATTCAGGGCTGGCGCGCAGGTCACCGCTTGGGTCGAGCCCGTCCGACGCGTGCTCGGCAGCCTCCTCCGGCTTGGAGCCCTGCTTGAGCGCCTCCTCCACCGCCGTGGCCCGGACAGGCGTGACCCCGACGTTGGTGAGGCCGATGCGCCAGCCGCCGTTCATCTTCTGCGCCGCCACGCCGACGATCGCCCAGTCGAACAGCCGGCGACGGAACTTGACGTACTTGTGCGGCCCGTTGGCGACCGGGAACACCACCTCGGTCACGATCTCGTCCGGCCCCAGTGCGGTGGTGAACAGGTCCTGGAAGAAGTCGCGCGCGGGAATCGTGCGCCGGTTGGTGACGATCTCCGCGTCGAGGATCAGGGCCAGGGTCGGGTAGTCGCCTGCGGCGTCCGCATGCGCGATGACTCCTCCCATCGTGCCCATGTTGCGGACCTGGTTGTCACCCACCTCACCCGCCACCTCGGCGAGCAATGGCAGCTTGTCCTTCACCACTTTCGAGTTCTGGATGGTCACGTGCCGCGTCAACGCGCCGATGCGCAGCTTCTGCCCGTCCTCTTTGATGAGGTCCAGGTCCTCGATGCCGTTGATGTCGACCAGCGCGCTTGGCTGCGCGAGGCGCAGGCGCATCAGCGGGATGAGGCTGTGCCCTCCCGCCAGCACCTTCGCATCCTCCCCGTATTTGCCGAGCAGCTTGGATGCCTCCTCGACTGAGGAGGCGCGTGCGTATTCGAAGGCGGCCGGTATCACTTGCGTGCCTCCTTGATCTGCGCCCAGAGCCGGTTGGGGCTGGCGGGCATGTCCACATGCTTGATGCCGAATGGTGTCAACGCATCGCTGATCGCGTTGATGACGGCTGCGCTCGCCGCGATCGTTCCCGCCTCGCCGATACCTTTCACGCCGAGCTCGTTGGTCGGGCTGGGTGTGACGGTGTTGTCGGTGATCAAGTTCGGGATCTCATTTGCGGTGGGGACCGAGTAATCGATCAGGGTGCCCGTCTTCAGCTGCCCTGATTCCTCGTCGTAGATCATCTCTTCGAAAAGCGCCTGGCCGATGCCTTGCGTCACGCCGCCGTGAATTTGCCCCTCGACGATCGTCGGGTTGATGATGTTTCCGCAGTCATCGACCGCAACATATTTTTGAATCTCGACCGCACCCGTCTCGGGATCCACCTCGACCACGCAGACATGGGCGCCAAAGGGCCAGACGAGATTTGGCGGATCGAAGTAGGCCACCGCTTCCAGCCCTTGCTCCATGCCCTCAGGCAAGCCAGCCCCGTATGCGGCGAACGCGATCTCGCCGAACGTCTTGGACTTGTCCGGGCTCCCCTTGACATGGAACTTGCCCTGGTCGAAAACGATGTCCTCCTCGGCCGCTTCCAGGATGTGTGCGGCCAGCTTCCTGGCCTTGTCGACGACCTTGCCTGAGGCGCGGCTGATCGCGACCCCACCCACTGAGAGGCTTCGACTGCCCGCGGTTCCGTAACCCATGGCTGTCCCTTCGCCCGTGTCGCCGTGCCGGAGATCGACGCTCTCCATGGGCACGCCCAGGGTGTCGGCCACGATCTGAGAGAACGTGGTTTCGTGGCCCTGCCCATGGGCGTGGGTCCCCGTATATACGATCACCGAGCCAGTTGGCATGACCCTGACCTGGGCTGCCTCCGACAGAGCGATGCCGCCAGTAGCGGGAGCGGTGGCGGCGCTGGGACCGAAGCCGCACAGCTCGATCCAGGTCGAGAGTCCGATCCCCATGTACTTGCCATGCTTCCGGCCCTCTGTCTGCTCCTTGCGCAACTGGTCGTAACCCGCCAGCTCGAGCGCTCGGTTCAGCGTCTTCTCGTAATCGCCGCTGTCCACGACGAGCCCGAAATTCTGTGTGAACGGGAATTCCTTCGGTTGGATGAAGTTCTTGCGACGGATGGCGACCGGGTCCATCCCGATCTCGTGCGCGACCAGGTCGACCATCCTCTCGACAAGATGGGTTGCCTCAGGGCGGCCCGCTCCGCGGTAGGGATCGGTCGGCACCTTGTTGGTG
>VBGV01000310.1 GCA_005880755.1 Chloroflexota bacterium | reverse complement strand
ACCGGCACCAAATGGGGCTTCATCAATCGCGATGCGCCGGGGCCGAAGTACGTCGTGGTCAACGCAGACGAATCCGAGCCCGGCACCTCGAAAGACCGCTACATCCTCGAGAACTCACCCCACATGCTGGTCGAAGGCATCCTCATCGCGGCTTACGCGGTCGGCGCCAACCAGGCCTGGGTCTACATCCGCGGCGAGTACGACGAGCCCTCCCGGATGCTCACCGAGGCCATCGAAGAAGCTCGCGCCAAGGGCTACGCCGGCCCCAAGCCGATGGGCAAGGACTACCCGCTCGACATCAGGCTCTACCGGGGCCACGGCGCCTACATCTGCGGTGAGGAGACGGCGCTCCTCGAGTCGCTCGAAGGCAAGCGTGCCCAGCCCCGCTCCCGTCCCCCATTCCCCGCCGTGAAGGGCGCGTGGGGGCGGCCGACCCTGC
This sequence comes from Chloroflexota bacterium, assembly GCA_005880755.1. Taxonomy (GTDB): domain Bacteria; phylum Chloroflexota; class Dormibacteria; order Dormibacterales; family Dormibacteraceae; genus 40CM-4-65-16. The sequence goes on along the minus strand of VBGV01000310.1, from coordinate 2,033 downwards.
TGAACAACGTCGAGACCCTCGCGACGGTGCCGTGGATCATCAACAACGGCGGCGCCGCCTACGCGAAGCTGGGGACCGACAAGTCGCCTGGCACGCGGCTGATGTCGGTGAGCGGCAACGTCCGCAAGCCTGGGGTCTACGAGGTCGAGCTCGGCCAGACCTTTCGCCACGTGATCATGGAACTGGCCGAGGGCGTGCCCGAAGGCCGCAACCTGAAGGTGTTCTGGCCCGGCGGCTCGTCGGCTCCGGTCCTCCCGGCAAGCATGCTCGACACCAAGACCGACATGGAGTCGCTGGCGGCAGCGCGTTCGATGGGTGGTTCGGGCGGCGTGATCGTGATGGACGACACCCACTGCGTGGTGAAGGCCGCGCACAGGCTGCTCCAGTTCTACGCCCACGAGTCGTGTGGCAAGTGCACGCCATGCCGCATCGGCGGCGATTGGGCGGTGCGCACTTACGAGCGCATCCTGGCCGGGGAGGGCTCGCAGGTCGAGCTCGATACGCTGATCCGCGTCTCGGACGGGCTGCAGAACGGCCGGTGCCTGTGCGGCCTCGGCGATTCGGCCGGCTGGGTGATCGACTCCACCATCCGCCACTTCCGCGAGGAGTACGAGGACCACGCTCTCAGGCATGAGTGCAACGTCGGAAAGGTTGCGGCGAATGCCTGATATCAATCTCACGATCGACGGCAAGAAGCTGACGGTCCCGGCCGGCACGCTCATCGTCGAGGCGGCCAAGACCATTGGGATCGAGATCCCCGTCTTCTGCTACCACCACAAGCTCGACCCGGTCGGCGCATGCCGCCTTTGCCTGGTCGATTTCTCGCCCGGTCCGCCTCGCCCGCAGACGGCCTGCACGACGCCGGTCTCGGAAGGCATGGTCGTGCGCACCCAGAGCGCGATGGCGGTGCAGGCCCGCGCGGACATCCTGGAGTTCGAGCTCGCCAACCACCCGCTCGACTGCCCGGTTTGCGACAAGGGCGGGGAGTGCCCGCTGCAGGACTTCACGTTCCGCCACGGCTACCCGACCAGCCGCATCGACGGGCCGCGCCTCCACTTCAAGAAGCCGATCCCGCTGTCGGACAAGATCGCCCTCGACCGTGAGCGCTGCGTGCTGTGCTATCGCTGCACGCGGTATTACGACGAGGTGGCGTGGGAGCAGGAGCTGACGACCGACGAGCGGGGCGTGCAGTCGTTCATCACCAGCCAGTTCGACCGGCCGCTGCAGTCGATCTTCAGCGGCAACATCATCGACCTCTGTCCTGTCGGCGCGCTCACCTCACGCGTTTGGCGCTTCGAGTCGCGGCCGTGGGACATGAGCCACAGCGAGACGATCTGCTCCCGCTGCTCGGTCGGATGCAGCGTGACCCAATGGCAGCGGCGCGGCCAGCTGGTGCGCGTCACCTCGCGCGAGAACGATGACATCGACGAAGGCTGGATCTGCGACCGCGGCCGCTTCGACTACACCGACGTCAACGACCCCTCCCGCGTGCGCACGCCGACGATCGCCGGGCGCAAGTCGACGTGGGCGGACGCGATCAGCCTGGTCGCGGCCAGAATCAAGGGCAAAGGCGCGAAGCTCGGCATCTCGCTGGGGCAGGACGTCACGAATGAGGAAGCGTTCCTGTTCCGCCGCCTGCTCGACGGGCCATTGAAGGGCGCCAAGGTCAAGATGCACGGCCGCACGGCCATCCCGGCACCGGCAGGTCCGACGATGCGCATCAGAGAGATAGATGACGCGCGCGTCATCATCGTCGTCGCCTCCGATATCGAGAACGACGTCCCCATCATCGACCTCCGGGTCAAAAAGGCGGTCACCAAGCGCGGGGCGAACCTGATCGTGGTCTACCCCGACGGCGTGGACCTCGACCGCAACCCGCACACGGTGCACATCCGGAACGCGAAGGGCGCCGCAGCGGCGGAGGTCCGCAAGCTCGCGTCGCACGAGCTGCTCAAGGACCCCGGAGGACCTGTGGCGATCCTGTTTGGCGACGGGCATGGCAGCGAAGACATGAACGAGCTGGCCGCCGCCTG
>VBGV01000309.1 GCA_005880755.1 Chloroflexota bacterium | reverse complement strand
TGGGCTTCGGCCAGCGCCATACCTGATTCAACCACCCGCTCCACCAGTCCGATGCGTAACGCTTCCTCGGTTCCGATAGGCCGCCCGGTCAGGATCAGGTCGAGCGCGCGACCCTGGCCGACCAGGCGAGGCAGGCGGACGGTCCCGAGGTCGATCAGCGGTACGCCGAACCGCCGGTTGAAGACGCCGAAGGTCGCGTCGCGCCCGGCCACACGGAGGTCGCACCACAACGCGAGCTCGAGCCCGCCGGCCACGGCGTAGCCCTCGATGGCGGCGATGACCGGCTTGCTCATGATCATCCGGGTGGGCCCCATCGGGCCGGGTCCGGTCTCACCCACCGCATATCTCGATCCGGTGGCCATCGCTTTCAGGTCAAACCCGGCGCAGAACGTTCCCGCCGCACCCGTGAGCACCGCGACGGAGAGTTCGTCGTTCGCATTGAAATCGCTGAAGGCGGCTTCCAGCGCTCTCGCGGTTTCGGGGTCCACCGCGTTGCGTACCTCGGGACGGTCGATGGTGACGGTGAGCACCGCCCCATCGACCTCAGTCCGGACTGTTTTAGAGCGCCCCTCGCTCGTGGTCGTCTTCCATGAACGGATAGCGGTGGTCGGTCGCAGGCGCATACGTTTCTTTGATCACGCGCGGGCTGACCCACCGAATCAGGTTCAGGAAGGAGCCCGCCTTGTCGTTGGTACCTGACGCGCGCGCTCCTCCGAAAGGCTGCAGCCCGACGACTGCGCCGGTCGGTTTGTCGTTGATGTAGAAGTTGCCGGCTGCGTTGACGAGCTTCTCCGAAGCCTTGCGAATCGCCTGCCGGTCGCGGGCGAACACAGCGCCGGTGAGCCCGTACGGGCTCGTCCGATCGCAAAGGTCGAGCGTCTCGTCGAACTTGCCGTCCGCATACGGATAGACGGTGAGGATGGGGCCGAAAAGCTCTTCGCGGAGAAGCTTGAAGTCCGGGTCGGTGGTCTCGATCACCGTCGGCCGGATGAACCATCCGACCTTGTCGTCGCCCTTGCCGCCCGCGATGACCTTCGCGCTCTCCTGCTTGCGCGCGTACTCGATCGCGTTCATGTGGTTCGCGTAGGCACGACCGTCGATCACCGCGCCCATGAAGTTGCGGAAATCGGAAACGTCGCCCTGGGGGATCGCATCGACGAGGTCGACCAGGTCGGGCTTCATCGCCTTCCACATCGACTGCGGGATGTAGGCGCGCGACGCCGCGGAGCACTTCTGGCCCTGGTATTCGAATGCGCCGCGAATCAGCGCCGTCCGCAGAGCGTCAGCGTCCGCCGACTCGTGCGCCATCACGAAGTCCTTGCCCCCCGTCTCACCGACAAGCCGTGGGTAGGTCCGGTAGCGGTCGATGTTCTGGCCGACCTCGCGCCACATGTTCTGGAAAACCTCGGTCGAGCCTGTGAAGTGGATGCCCGCCAGCTCGCGGTGGTGCAACACCTTCTCTGAGATCTCTGCCGCGCTGCCGCTCACCATGTTGATCACGCCAGGCGGCATGCCCGCCTCGAGGAGCAGCTCCATCAGGAAATGGCTGACCAGCAGCGTCTGCGTCGCCGGCTTGAACACCACCGTGTTGCCCATGAGCATCGGCGCGGTGGGAAGGTTGCCCGCGATGGAGGTGAAATTGAACGGGCTGACCGCGAAGATGAAACCCTCGAGCGGCCTGTACTCCAGGCGGTTCCACGCGGTGCCGTCGTTGGACGGCTGGTTGCGGAGCAGCTGGTCGCCGAAGTAAGCGTTGTAGCGCCAGAAGTCGATCGTCTCGCACGCGGCGTCGATCTCGGCCTGGTGCACGGTCTTGGACTGGCCGAGCATGGTCGCCGCGTTGATCGAATCGCGCCATGGACCGGCGAGCAAGGCAGCCGCGCGCAGCAGGACCGCCGCACGCTCGTGGAACGAGGTCGCCGCCCACATCTTCCGCGCCGCCAGCGCAGCGGTGATCGCGTCGTCGATGTCCTTGGGGCCTCCGACCGCGTACTCCGCGATCGCCAGCTCGTGTCGGTGCGGGGCACGGATGTCGCCCCGCGACGCGCCCCAGCGCCTCTCGCCGCCGATCTGCATCGGGACCTCGGTGCGTGCGTCGGTCAGCTCCGCCAGGCGGGACTTCAGGCTCTTGCGATGCGGGTCGCTCGGGGAGTACGAGCGAACGGGCTCGTTGGTGGGCTGGGGGACCTGGAAATGTCCGTCGGCGGTCATCTGCACCCTCCGCTTGTTTGTGGCTGCACCTGGTTCGATGATGCGCCAAACCGGATGCTGACGTAACCCTTGGCCGTATCCCACCAGGTGGCTGTCGAGTACGAGTACCCGATCGCGAACTCGACCGCTTTGCTGGATCGAGTCGGCCGGACGGTCGCCCTGCTTCGACGGCGTGGCTACGCCCTGACGGTTACCCGCCTGGCCGAGCTTTGCCTTGGGGGCCAGGTGGCGGAGGATGAGGTCCGTTGGGCCGTGGCGGCCAGCCCAGAGCTTGCCGTCGCCGAAGACCTCGTGATCGACCTCCCCTCGCGCGACAGAGCCGCCCAGATCCGAAGCCGGTCGCGGGCCCACCAGTCCGAGTCGGGCGCGTACGTCCAGCTCACCCTGGCCTTCGTCCGCAAGCTGGTCGCGGTCGCGCCCTTCATCAGGAACGTTTCCATCGCCGGCTCGCTGGCAAGTGGCGGCTTTCGCGCCACCGACGACGTCGACCTGAACCTCATCGTCGACGACGGCCATCGCCACCTCGCTTACGTCGTGGTGAACTTGCTTGGCCTCGGGCACGCGATGCGGCATCGGTCCAAGCCGGTCGACGATCTCACGCGGCGACCCATCGCGCCCCGGCTGATGACCGCCAACCTCATCCTGGAGTCGTCTCAGTGCCGTCCGCTGCAGAGACAAGACGAGGACATGGCGTTCGAGCTGCTCGTCGCCCAGCCGGTGTTCGGAATGGAGGCGATCCAGGAGGTCATCGACGCCAACCCCAGGCTGCTCGAGCACTTTCCGCAGCTCGCGAGCCGGACCGCGCCGCTCCTCATCGATCATCCGAAGCGCCGCCTGCCGAAAGCCATCTATCCCGCCCTTCTCGACCTGCCGGCGCGCCATCTCGGTGCGTCAGCGTGGCGGTACATGCAGTGGACGCGGCGCCATAGCCCTGACGCGCTCGCGCGTGTCGCTTTCGTACGCTCGACCATGCGGCCGTACACGCTGTTCGACGCGCCGTGATCGCGGTCTTCACGATCGCCGTGCTGGCGGTGACCAGCGTCCTGCTGTTTGGATTCGGGCTGAACCTTC
>VBGV01000308.1 GCA_005880755.1 Chloroflexota bacterium | reverse complement strand
TCTCATGTGCCAGACGGCCGGATGCGAGCCGGCATGGCGTTCGACCAGCGGCGCGGCGTGATCGTTATGTACGGCGGAGAAGGGGCCACCACTGCCTTCACCGACACCTGGACGTGGGATGGTGCCGACTGGACCCTGCAAAACCCCGCCACGTCACCTCCGACGCGGCACTTCGCATCCATGGCCTACGACGCGGCCACCGGCAACACCGTTCTGTTCGGCGGCAGCATGCCGGGGGTCCGCCTCAACGACACCTGGACGTGGGACGGGACGACCTGGACCAAGCAGACGGCCGACCCGCCGGCGGCGAGCGGTTGGAGCTACATGACCTATGACCCTGCCGTCAAGCAGATCGTCGCCTTCGTCTACTTCGGCCTCGACAACCACGCGCCGGCCGGTTACACCATCACCTGGGACGGGTCGCGATGGACAGATCGGACCAACGCGAGCCAACCAAGCCCGCGTGCCGACGTCGGCATCGCCTACGACCAGGTCACCGGTCAGGTGGTCCTCTACGGTGGGACGTTCGACCAACCGCAACCTTTTGCGGAGACATGGGTCTGGGACGGCTCGACGTGGTCCTTGTGGAGTCCCGCGGCGGGCGCATAGTATTCCGGCGTGAGCGAACTCAAGAGCGCCAAGCTTTTCCAGGGACTGCCTGACTCCGAGGTCCGTTCAGTCGAAAAGCAGATGAAGATCGTCAAGCACCCGGCAGGCCACGAGATCGTCGTCCGCGGCGAAGGCGGCGTCGGCTTCATGGTGATCACCGACGGCACGGTCACGGTGAAGACCGGGCAGGGCAAAACACGAAAGCTTGGTCCTGGCGATTCCTTCGGCGAGATGGCGCTGCTCGACAACGAGGGGCGCAGCGCCACCATCACCGCGGACAGCGACGTGACGCTGGCCACAATCCCCGAGTGGAACTTCAAACCGTTCCTCAAGGAGCACCCTGAGGTGGCCTACAGGCTGCTCCAGACTCTGAGCCGGCGCATCCGCCAGGCGGAGGCCGACTAGCTCAGCCGCCTCACCTCTTCGTGACCAGGCCGATGATCTGGGTCGCGGCGTTGAAGTCGTTCGCCAGGCGATTCTTCGTCACGGCGAAAGCAATCCCGGTCGCCGCGTCGCAGCCCGCAAAGCTGCCACCTACGCCGCCGACGCCAAACGCCGTCTTGGTTTCGCCGCCGGGCACTCCCATCGAGTATCCGAGCGCCCAGGTCGTCGGCATGCCGAAGACCTCATCGACTCCGCTCACCGGCGCGGTCGTCGCCTCGCGCAAGCGCTCCGGCGAGAGAAGCCGCACGCCGTCGACCTCGCCGAGCAAGGCGGCATACATTCGCGCGATGGCGCGGGCAGACGTCTTGCCCCCGGCCGGGATGTCCGCGGCCAGGGTGTCCTCGCGGTTGCCGAACGCCGCGTTCGGCATCAGCGACATGGGGGCCGCCTTGAACATGGGAAGGTCGGGCGGCATCGCGGGCATCTGGAAATCGGGCGGCATCGGCGTGTCCTCGAGCACCGCCAGCCTGTGGTGTTCGGAGCGCGGCATGCCGAAGTACAGCTCCTTCTCGACGCCAAGCGGAACCGAAAGCTCCTCGCGCAGCACCTGCGAGATGGGCTTGCCGGTCACGCGGCGGATGATCTCGCCGACGATATAGCCGAAGGTGTAGGCGTGGTAGCCGATCTTGGTGCCGGGCTCCCACCACGGCTCAGAGTCGGCGATGGCCGCGCACATCTGGTCCCAGTCGCAGAGGTCTTCGATCGTCGTCGTCAACGGGATGCCCGGCACCCCTGCGGTGTGGTTGAGGACGTGGCGAATGGTCACACCCTGCTTGCCGTGGGCGCCGAATTCTGGCCACAGCTCGGCGACCCTGGTGTCGTAGCCGAACGCCCGGCGCTCGGCCAGCATGTGGACCAGGGTCGAGGCCGCCGCCTTGCACACCGAGTAGCAGTAGACGGGCGTCTCCGACGTAAACGGCCGTCCGCTTGCCGGATCCGCGACGCCCGCCACGGCATCGACGATCTGGTTGCCGCTTTGATAGACGGCGACCTGGAGGCCTCGCTCGGCCCCCGATTCCACCATCTCGTCGATGACTTGCTGGACGTCCGTTTGAATGCTGCGCGTTGTTGTCTTGCTCATGTCTCTTTAGACGATACGGGCCCGCCAAAGTCATCGCCCGGTGGGGCGGTTCCATAACGTGGGCGTGAAACCTACCGTTAGCTGAAACGTGTGGCGGGCGGTTCCAGTGCTTCTCGCGGTCGTTGCTTCAATTGCATGTGAGAACGCGCCCCAAGGAGCAGCCGCCAGGTCGGCGCAAACCTCCCCGACGCCGTGCCAGTTGCCGGTGGTGATGCGCCGATTCGATGTGACGTCGCACACGTGGAGCGACGACGCGCCGGGATTCCTCGCGTATCCCGGCGGCGGGTTCACCGCGGTTAATGCGCATGGTGTGCGGTACGACCCGAGCCGCAGGTTGTGGCTACCTGCCGGAGTGCCCACGCCCGACCGAGCCGGCTATGTGTACGCCGATGGCAGTGGCGCAGTCCACGAGAAGCGTCTTGACTCGGGTGTCGACCGCGTCGTGGTCGCCGGCTCATGGGTGCCGATCGGATTCGTTGGAAGCTTGCTTTACGTCGCTGAGTCGCGGCCCATCCCATCGAGCGCTTTCGCCGGCGGCGGCTACACCGAGGGAGGCCTTGCCAAGACCGATCTCTCCGGAAGCAAGCCGATACCTGTCTCGCAGCATGCGGGGCCCTGGTGGGTCTCACCCCTCGGTGCATGGACCCTCGACCGCGCGGATGGCATGCAGCAAGCGCCAGACCGAGTTCTACATGTCGACCTTGCGACGGGTGCCATCGAACCCTGGTTGTCCGATTTCGGGAATGCATCGGTGGCGGGCTTCGATGCCGGTGGGCATCCCTTTGCGGTGACGCAGGGTGGAGTTGAGGTGCGCTTGATCGTCGATGCGCACCTCGCTCGCAGCGTCTACAACGCATCGCCAGAGATAGGCCGCCCCGAAACGCCGTCCTATGCAAACGGCGACAGCGTTTGGTTCTCCGGATTCAGCACCAAGGAGCCAACCTTCGAGGCGCCGGTCTGGCTATACCGGCCAGAGACGGGACTTCAACGCTCGGTTGGGGTGCCCGGGGCACAGATGACTGTCGCCGGGGCGTGCAACTAGAAGAGACCCAAAAAAGAAAAGCCGGGCCTGCATGAGGTCCGGCTTTTGGTCTTCAGCTCGTCGGGGTTACTCGTCCTCGATCTGGTTGTACATGAGGCTGTCCTGGATCTCGTAGAGAGCGTCCATCGCCTCCATCACCGAGGCCGGCTTGGCCTGCGCCAGGACGGTGACCTCAGGCGACTCCTCGATCACCTTGTTGATCGCGACCGAGAGGACAGGCGGCATCTGCCGCTGGTCGGCCAGGTTCAGCATCTCCAGCTCGTTCAGGAGCTTGTCGATGTAGCGCATCTTGTTCCGGCGGGCGTACTTGGCCCGCTGGATGCGCCGCTCCCGAGCAGTCATGTGCTCGATGGCGCGGCTCGCCTGCTTGATCATTGGCATTCCCTCTATCTCCTCCGCATACCAAGTTTACGGGGCAGAAGCCTTTTGTCAAGGACCACCTGTAATAAATCGATTTAGCCTGTTTGGCCTGTGCTAGCATCGCCAGCAAGCGACCGGATGTGCCCCCCATGATCGCCGGCCGTTCGACCCGCATGGAAGTCCTCGAGCTGCTGCGGCGCAAGGGCCGTTCGAGCGCGGAAACCATCGCCAACGACCTGGGCGTGACGCCCAACGCCGTCCGCCAGCACCTGACGAACCTGGAGCGCGACGGCCTGGTCGTGAGCCAGCCGGAGCGCAGCGGCCGGGGCCGCCCCTCCCTCCTCTTCGCGCTGACCGAGCGTGCCGACGCGGTCTTTCCGAAACGCTATGGGCAGCTGGCGACGATGGTCCTGCAGGAGGTGCAGGAGATGGGTGGGCCGGAAGCGCTGGACGAGGTCTTCGCCCGAGTCGCGGCCAGGCACGCCGGCGCCATCGAGCGGGACCTGGAAGGGCTCGAGTTCGACGAGAAGCTGCGCAAGGTGGTGGCCTGGATCGGCCGCGCGGGGACGCTGGTCGAGCAGTCGGAGGGTCCCGAAGGCGTGAGTGTGACCATCCACAACTGCCCGTTCCGCAACACCGCTCTCAAGTTCCCGCAGGTGTGCACCATCACGCCACAGCTGATCTCCCGGCTTACCGGTGCGGCCGTTTCGCAATCGGATTCCATCCACCGCCGCGATCCCTACTGCTCATTTGTCGTCCAGCGCCCTTCCAACTCTGACCAGTAAGCAAGTCAGAGAGGTCGACTCGCTCACCCAAGAGCGATTCGGCATCCCGGTCGAGTGGCTCATGGAAGCAGCGGGTTGGCAGGTGGCGAGATTCGTCAGGCAGCGCGCGGCCGTGGTGTGCGGCGTGGGCAACAACGCCGGCGATGGGCTGGCCGCGGCCCGGCATCTCCATCGGTGGGGCCGCCTCTCGAGTGTGTGTTGCGTCGACAAGGCCCGGCTTCGCGGACCGGCGGCCCGAGAGTTGGATGCTTTGGGCACGCTGGGCGTCGAAGTGGCCGAGAATCTGCAGCTCGATGACGCCGAGGTCATCGTGGACGCCATCTTCGGAACCGGATTGTCGCGCCCGCCAGATGGAAGGTTCGCAGCCTGGATTACGGCCATCAACGAATCGGGAAAGACCGTCATCGCGGTGGATGTGCCTTCTGGTCTCGACGCCGATTCCGGCGTCGCCTACGCTCCATGTGTGCGAGCCCACACGACCATCACGTTGGGGCTCCCGAAGCCCGGACTCCTGAAACTGTCGGAGCCGGTCTTCGTCGCGGACATAGGAGTGCCTTTTGAGGCTTATGCAGCGGTCGGCGCCGCGGTGCCGTCGGACTTATTTGCTGAAGGAGAGCTCGTCCGGCTGTGACCCGCGAGGTCGTCTGGGATCGCGGGGTCTCGCTGCCGGGCCACCGCCTTTGGCTTGACCCCCTGGTCGTGCGCAGCTTCGCCTTCATCTCTCACGCGCATACCGACCACGCGCGCCGCCACAAAGAGGCGCTGCTGACGCCGCAGACCCTCGCGCTCATCCCGGAAGCACGAAGGCCGCGCGGCTGGCGAATGCTGGGCTTCGGCGAGCCGATGCGGCGCGGCGACGGGAGGGTCACGCTGTATCCGGCCGGGCACATGCTCGGCTCGGCCCAGCTGCACTTCGAGCATGACGGTACTTCTGTGCTCTACACCGGTGACATCAAGCTGCGCCAACCCGGCGGCGTGCCGCCGACGTTTGTCCCGAAAGCCGACATCCTGATCCTCGAAAGCACGTACGGCCGGCCGCACTTTCGCTTCGGCGACCCCGATTCGACGGTGGAAGCGATTGCTCGGTGGTGCCGGCTTGCGCTGGACAGCCGGGTCACGCCGGTCCTGCTCTGCCACGCCCTCGGTAAGACCGAGGAGATGATGCTCGCGCTCGCGCCTTACGGTTTCGAGTTCGCCCTGGAGAAGCGATGCGTGCCCTGTGCGCGGGATTACGCGGCGGCCGGCCGGCCGCTGCCAGGATGGGTTGAGTTCAACGGCGATCCAATTGCCGGCCGCGTGCTGATTGCGCCTCCAGTCGGCAAGGACGAGATCCGCCGCCTCGGCCGCTACCGGACCGCGCTCGTCTCCGGTTGGGCCAAAGACGCAGAGTTCGCCCGCCTGTTCGGCGCCGACGCCACCTTCGACCTCTCCGACCACTG
>VBGV01000307.1 GCA_005880755.1 Chloroflexota bacterium | reverse complement strand
GGAGTGCTGCCCTGGGCGGACAAGGCGAGCGCGGAGCTCCGGGCTTCAGGCGAAAGGATGGCTGAGCCCGCGCGGGCGCCTCGCCAGTCCCTTTCGCCACAGGAGCTCCAGATCGCGCAGATGGCGGCGTCGGGACTCTCCAACCGTGAGATCGCCGATCGCTTGTTCCTATCGCACCGCACGGTCGGCGCGCACCTGTACCACGTTTTCCCGAAACTCGGGATCGTTTCCCGGTCAGAGCTGGCCCGGGCTCTGGCGTCGCTCGAGCCGGCTCTGACGCGGTAAAGCGGCGGGGCTTTCCGCCTGTTCTACGACTTCTGCGCCAGCCAGGGAGGGGTGTACGCGCCAACCCCGTAGACGAAGGCAAGCAGATCGTCCGCGGCCCACTCCTCGGCGATTTTTCCGTCCGCTACGCGGTACACATCGACCGCATCCCACCGGACGTGTTTGCCCGATGCGGGGATTCCGAGGAGGTCTCCCTTGTGTGTTCCCTCGACCACGGCGCGCACGGACACGATGTCTCGCTCGGCGATGATGTCCTGCTCCACGTTTCGCAGGTCCGGGAGGGCGGAGACGATAGCGCCGACCAGCCCGACGAAATTGTCGCGACCCTCGACTGTTCCCAGGGTGCCGCCGTGCCACTTCATGTCGGCCGTCAGATGGTCCGCCACTCGATCGGTCTGGTGCTGGTTGAACGCCGTTTCGATGAACGCGCGAACGATCCGCTTGTTTTCCTCCAGGTTGTTTTGAGTAGCCATCTCGCCCTCCTTTGCTTGTGTCGTTTTGGTGCTCATGCGGGCAAGTTACGGTGACCAATCGATTCCTGGCTTCGGACGGACGACTACTTCTTTGCCGGCGGCCCTAGGTGGATGACTTACTCGCCGAACCGCGATGACTTAGGGGGAGCTCCTCGAAATCTGTGATCCGGGGCCTCGATTGAGCGCCGAAATTGAATCGCCCCAGGTTTGTTGGAGGCTAACGGCATTACCACACGAACTGCCACATGTGTCCATCACTCAGTCGGACTGCCTAATTCGTCCCATGAATGCGGATTCCAGCGTGCGGCTCAACCGTCAGCCAGATTCGCGCTCGGCTCGGGTTGTGGCGACGCGCCTAACTCGGTGCTCGACGCCAGGACTGGTTGGGCCGCGTCCCGTTTCGGCCCCACCTCAAGCACGACTGTGCCCGCGGAGCCATCGACTGTGACGCGCTGACCGGTAGTGATCTGCTCAGTGGCACCGGCCACTCCGACGACGGCCGGGATGCCGTACTCGCGGGCCACCACCGCGCCGTGCGACATCATTCCGCCCATTTCCATCACCAGGGCACCCGCAGTCAGGAAGAGAGGTGTCCAGCCGGGATCGGTGGAAGGCGCGACCAGGATCTCTCCCGGCTCGAGCCTTGCTCCCGCCGGCGAGAGAATCACGCGCGCGATCCCCGAGACGACCCCCGGGGAGGCGGGCGAACCGCGCAGTCCCTCACCGACCGATACCAGCGCTGCCTCCGCGTCGGTCCCGTCGGAAAGTAGCAAGCGCGGGATGCGCCGGCGCGCGCGCTCGCGGTCGAAGGCAGCCCGTCGGGCGGCGACCAGCTTCCGCATGTCCTCGCCGCCGGCGGCGCGTCTCGCCTCGGGCAGGGTCAGGAAGAAGATGTCGTCTTCGTCGGAAAGGCGGCCGCGCGCGACAAGGTCGCGACCGACCGGCTTGAGTAGCTCTCGCGAGGGCGTCGCGAGCAGGCGGATAATGTGGAACTTCGGCGCTTCTCGGCTACCGATGAGGGCACGCACCCGACCCAGCACCACTCGGAGGATCGCCCGCCGCGGGCCGTGGACCCTGGTCAGCAGCGAGGCGATCATCGCCTCCGCCTCCCGCTGGCCCCTCGCGAACTGTGCGTCGGGCGCCAGCGCGTCGTCGCCGAGGCGCAAGTAATTCGCGAGCGCGCCGAGGATGTGCTCCGGGTTTTCGGACCAGCGCTCGACGCCGATGTCGATCTCGCCGATCGATCGAAAGCCGTAACGGGCGAGGAATGATTTGAGGCCAGACTGCAGGCGCGGGGGCAGCGTGCCGCGTCCATAGGCGGCCGCCAGCTCGGCCGGCGTGCGCCGGATCAGCGCCTCCCGTGAGTCCGCATCATCGCGGACATCGGTGCACAAAGCCCAGAGCGCGAGGTCCATCTCGGTGGTTGGGTTGTGCGGCGCGCCGCGAGTGATGGTCTGCAGCTCGTCCATCCGCGCCTTGCCTCGCAGCAGCCGTACCGCCAGGGCGAACGAGAGCATCGCAGGCATGATGGTCCCGATCATCCGCGGGAACATCCGCGGCGTCACCGTCAGGATCAGACGCTCGAACGCGTCGAGGCGCTGTTCCGAGGTCGCATCTTCGGGCAGATCGATACGTGCGAACTCCTCGAGCTCTCGGACGTAACGCGCGCGGGTCACCTCCGGTGACCGCACAACTCGCAGCGCAGAGTGAGGAACGCCTGCCCGCATCAGCGCTCCGGCGATCGCCCGCACCGAACGAAAACGGGACCGCCTGGTGAGGGAGAGACGCCGATCAGACGCGAGCTGGACGAGAACAGCCGAGCTTCGCGCTTCGCCCATTGACGTCAGCGTCACGAACGCGCGACGGCCGACCGGATCGCGGACGATTGGCGTCACGTCGACGTAAAGCCTCATTCCGGGTTCGTTGAGGATCTGGGAGCCCGCCGCGGGATCGTCGACCGGGAATCCAAACATGCCGGACACGGCGCCGCTCAGGAGGCGGAAAAACTGGATGCCCATCGGCGTGATCGGCTCCAGGTAGCCCTGGAAAACGCTTCCTGAGAAGTAGACGCGAAGGTCCCGCTCGGGATCGGGCGCGTCCTCGGGCAGGGGATATAGCGTTGTGATCGGACGCGACTGAACGAGCCAGACATGCCGCTCCTGATCGAGCGCGAATTCGATGTCCTGCGGTGCGTTGAAGTGGCGTTCGACGCGATCCCCGAACCCGGCCAGGGCGAGCACCTCCTGGTCGGAGAGGACGGATCCCTGGCCGGCGGCCGGGCGCTGGACCACCTCGTGGCTCGCGACGTCGACCAGATAGTGGTCGGGGTCGACCGCGCCGGCGACGAGCTTGTCGCCGAGACCTGCGACCGCGTCGATCGCCGCGCGCCGGCGCCGTCCGGTTACGGGGTCGGCGGTGAAGAGGACGCCCGCCGCGGACGCATCCACCATCTCTTGCACGACAACGGCAAGGCTGACCCCCGTGTTGTCGACACCATTGGCATGCCGGTAGGCAACCGCTCGCTCGTTCCACAGCGACGCCCAGCAGCGGCGGATCGCGTCGAGGAGGCTCTCCTCGCCGGAAACGTCGAGGTAGCTGTCCTGCTGGCCCGCGAACGATGCGCCGGGCAGGTCCTCTGCGGT
>VBGV01000306.1 GCA_005880755.1 Chloroflexota bacterium | reverse complement strand
CAACTACTTCAACCAGGCCTCGACCGAGCCAGGCGTGACCGGCATCAACCTGCTGCGCCACTTGGAGCTGCGCCTGGACAACGTCGTGTACAGGCTCGGGCTCGGCTCGTCGCGCAAGCAGGCGCGCCAGCTCGTGACCCACCGGCATTTCGAGATCAATGGCAAGACGGTCAACGTGCCGTCGTACCAGGTCAAGCCCGGTGATGAGGTCAAGGTCAAGACCTCGGACGGTGTGTTCGACGTGGCGCTGGAGTCGTCCAAGGTGCGACCGGTGCCCTCATGGCTTTCCTTCAACACGGACGAAAAGTCCGGCAAGATCCTCGCCCGACCGGACAGGCACGAGATGGAGTCCGGCGTCGAGGAACAGCTGATCGTCGAGTTCTATTCACGGTAGTAAGTGCACGGAGGCTAGTTAGTTCAGTTGGCGATTGACACCCAGATGACTGTGACCCCCCAGGTCCGCAAGCTCGAGACGAGCGCGAACTACGGCAAGTTCGACATCGAGCCGCTCGACCCGGGGTTTGGCACCACGCTTGGCAACACGCTGCGCCGCGTGCTGCTGTCTTCGTTGTGGGGCGCAGCGGTGACGTCGATCCAGATCGACGGCGTCGCGCACGAGTTCACGGCGATCCCGCATGTGAAAGAGGACGTGACCGAGGTCATCCTCAACCTCAAGAAGCTGCGCCTGAAGAGCTTCACCGAGGACCCGATCACGCTGCTGCTCGACGTCAAGGGTCCGGCGGAGGTGCGCGGGTCGCACATCCAGGCCACCTCGGACGTCGAGATCGTGAACCCCGACCTCTATATCTGCACGCTGGCCGCCAAGGGCCACCTGCGAATGGAGCTGAACGTCGAGCGGGGCAAGGGTTATGTCCCGGCTGAGCGCAACAAGCGCGAGGGCCAGCCCATCGGCGTGATCCCGATCGACTCGATCTTCTCCCCGGTGGAGAAGGCGAACTTCGTCGTCGAGAAGACCCGTGTCGGCCAGTCGACCGATTACGACCGGCTTATCATCGAGGTCTGGACGGACGGCACGATGTCGCCCGAGGAGGCGGTCAGCCACTCGGCCGAGCTCTTCACGCAGCACCTCAACCTGTTCGTGAAGTTCCGCGACAACATCGAGCGGCACGAGCAGGACCTGCGCGGCGAGAAGACCAGCCAGAACCGGTTGATGGACACACCGATCGAGGAGCTCGACCTGTCGGTGCGCGCGTTCAACTGCCTGAAGGCAAACGAGATCCAGACCGTCGGACAGCTGCTCCAGAAGCGGGAAGAGGAGTTGCTCGCGCTGCGCAACTTCGGGCGCAAGTCGCTCGACGAGATCAAGGAGAAGCTGGTCGAGAAGGGATTCATCAAGCCCGAAGAGATGGGCACGGTCCTGCGCGGCTAGCCGAGTTCAATGCGCCACCAAAAGAGCGGCCGCCGCTTCAACCGAGACACCGACGCGCGCAAGGCGCTGATGCGCAACCTGTGCACGTCGCTGCTCGAGAGTGGCCGCATCACGACCACGGAGGCGCGCGCGAAGGAGCTCCGACGCTGGGTCGAGCGCCTGATCACGACCGCGAAGGACCAGGACGTCAACGCTCGCCGTCGCGTCAGCGCGGAGGTCTCCAAACCCGAGGTCGTGGAGAGGCTGTTCTCCAACCTGGTCCCGCGCCTCGCGGAGCGACCGGGAGGCTACACCCGAATCATCCACAAGGGCCCGCGATTGGGCGATGCCGCCCCCATGGTGATCATCGAGTTAGTGGACTAAAGCGTCCCCTCTCCCCCCAGGGGAGAGGGTCAGGGTGAGGGGCGAGGCAGAAGTTAAAAAGTGAATATCAAAATCGTGCTGGAGTACGACGGGACGAACTTCGCCGGCTGGCAGCAGCAGGCCAAGGGCCGCACGGTGGAAGCCGAGCTGAAGCGGGCGCTGCGCTCGATCACCGGCCAGGACCACACGGTCTACGGAGCGGGTCGTACCGACGCGGGCGCCCACGCCGAAGGTCAGGTCGCGAGCTTCCACACCGACGGGCGGATCACGCCGCGGCGGCTGATGGCGGCGCTCAACGCGCGGCTGCCGGAGGACGTGGCGGTGCTTTCCGCCGAGGCGGTGGCCGACGATTTCCACGCTCGCCACTCCGCGCGCCGGCGCCGGTACCGGTACCGGTTCCTGGACCGGCCGGCCCGACCCGCCCGCGAGCGGGGGCGCTGCTGGCACGTCCGCGGTGCCCTTGACGTCGACGCGATGTCACGCGCAGCGCGAGCGCTGGTCGGCAAGCACGATTGGACCACCTTCTGCTCGGCGTCCGAGCCGGCCGATACGCGGATGCGCGAGATGCATTCCGCGAGCGTCAGGCGGCGGGGCGATTTCGTCGAGCTGGAGCTGGTCGCGGAGGGCTTCCTACGCGGCATGGTGCGCAGCATCGCGGGCGCGCTGGCCGAGGTGGGCCGCGGAGAGCGGCCGCCCGCGTGGGTGGGGGAGATCCTCCAGGCGTGGGATCGTCGCCAGGCGCCGCGCACGGCTCCAGCTGGGGGGCTGACGTTGATGGAAGTGATTTACTGAGGAACTCGCGAAAGAGATGAGCAAACAGAAAACGTGGAC
>VBGV01000305.1 GCA_005880755.1 Chloroflexota bacterium | reverse complement strand
GAACATCCCGGTCGGCATCATCGCCGTGGTCGTCGTGCTCGCGGGCCTGCCCTACGTGCGCTCCAAGGCTTCATGGAGGGACATCGACTTCTGGGGCGCGTTGACGCTGGCCGCCGGGGTCGTGCCGCTGCTGATCGGGCTGACGATCACGCGCGACCACGCGTGGACGTCGCCGCAGGTGACAGGATTGCTTGCCCTGGCGGCCGTCATGCTGGCCGCGTTCGTCTTCGTGGAGTCGCGTGTCGAACACCCCATCGTGCCGCTGCACCTGTTCAAAAACTCGACGTTCACGGTGAGCATGGTCGTGGGCTTCCTGACCGCGTTCGGCATGTTCGGCTCGATCCTGTTCACGCCGCTGGTGTTCCAGGGCGTGCTGGGCATCAGCGCCACCAACTCGGGCGCGCTGATCACGCCGATGATGTTCGGCTTGCTCGGCGCGAGCACGGCGACGGGCTTTGCGATGCGGCGCATCAAGAACTACCGCTTCCTGGGCACGCTGGGCGTGGCCGTGATGATCTTCGGGATGTGGCTGCTGTCGCAGGTCACGCCGGGGACGCCCGAGTGGCACGTCGTGGCGGATCTGATCGTGGTCGGCCTGGGTATCGGCACCACGTTCCCGCTGTACCTGACCGCCGTGCAGGTGGCGCTGCCGCGACAGTTCATGGGCGTGGCCTCGAGCCAGATTCAGTTCTGGAGGAACCTTGGGGGCACGGTCGGGAGCGCGATCCTCGGCGCCGTCCTGGCCAACCGGCTGCCCGACTACCTCACGACCCGTACCGCCGCTCTGCACCTGCCACCGCAGGTCATCGCTTCGCTGCCCAAGACCGGGAGCGCCAACGCCATCCTGGACCCCACCCTGCTGGCCAAGCTGCCGGCGGGCTTCATCCAGGCGATCCGGCTGGCGCTGTCAGACACGCTGCATGACATATACATCTTTGCCGGCGCGATCCTCGTGATCGCCCTGGTCTCGACCGTCTTCCTCAAGGAAGTGCCTTTGACCGGAGCGGCCGCAGGTAGGGGATTCGACGCGCCGCCCGTCGAGGTCGAGGAGGAAGAGCGCGAGGCCGTCGCCCGGTAAAGGCGTGTAAGCACATGCCTCCAAATCACCGCCAACCGAGTTAGAATCGCCACCGCACGCCGAGGGTAGTTCCGGCCGGGGGATCGTCCGGGCCTCAGCGCGATTTTTAGGGGAGGCCAGGACGGTGACGGTGAGCTTCGTGGATCGGACCTTGACGTGTCGCGACTGCGGGCGGGAGTTTCTTTTCACGGCTGGGGAGCAGGAGTTCTATCAGTCCCGGGGACTGCAAAACGAGCCCCGGAGGTGCCCGGAATGCCGGGCGGCAAGACGGCAGGCGGACGGCAACGGTCGTGCCCGTGTCATGCACGACGTGATCTGCTCCAACTGCGGCAAGCCGACCCAGGTGCCGTTCGTGCCGACGGGGGCGCGGCCGGTGTACTGCCTGGATTGTTTCCAGACAGTGGGTAGGCGCTAAGCCTCCAGGATTGCCGCCATTCCGTCAAAGGTCCTGTAGGCCGACTCGAACTGCGCCTTCGGGTGCCAGGCCTGGCCGAACCAGGGGTCGTTGATCAGGACGGCGTCGGGCCGCACGCCGGTGATCGTGACCGCGTGCTCCGTGAGCGTGTAGCCGACCGTCGCGCCGTCGTAAGCGACGTAATGCGCCAGCTGCACCTGGTGGTAGGTGTTGCTGATCCAGGCCACGGCGGGATGACCTGCCAGGACGGCGTCGTAGAGCTGTTTGGGCGTGACCGAGCCCGCCTGCAGGACGTTGGCGCCGGCGAGCATCGCCGCCAGTGCAACCGGCTGGTAGTAGACGCCGTATCCGGTGTAGCGCTCGATCCGCCCGTCGGGGTCGCCGACGAATCCCCGCGCGGGGTCGCCCCAGGCGACCAGTCTTCCCTTGGCGTCGAATTTCGCGGGTCGGGGGTCGTTCGTCATGTACCGGATGAGCGTCAGCTCGTCGACCGCGAGGCCGTAATAGGTCAGCGCCATCGCGAGCGCGGCGGCCTCGCAGCTGAGGTTGTGCTGCTGGTGGTGCCAGGCGATGTTCAGGACGCGCTGGGTCGGGGCGGGTGCTGGGTTCGCTGCGACGATGACGGCCACCAGTGCCACGAGCTTGAGCGCGCCCATGCCAATGGAACGTCCGGCGGGCCGGGCCGGCTACGCAATGGCGATCGGCCGAACGGGCGAGCCCGTGGCGCCGCGCATCTTGAGCGGCAGGCAGATGAACGCGAACTCGTGGACCTTCGCGGCCGCCAGCTCCTCGAGGTTGAGGTTCTCGATGATCGGGATGCCCGCTCTTACGAGCAGCAAGACGTGGGCGGGCAAGGTGGCGTCGAGCTCGGGATCGCGCGGGCCCATGACGTCGAAGGCCATGTTGTCAGCCCCGACCGCGAAAACTTTCTTCTCGATGAGCCAGCGCGCCCCGGCGGCGCTCACTCCGGCGGCTTTCAGGTACTCGTCGGGCTTCGACCAGAGCGCGCCGTAGCCGGTGCGGACGAGGACCACGTCGCCGGCTCGGATCTCGACGTGGGCGGCGCGTTCGAGGTCCTGCGGAGTAATCGCGTATTCCGGGTCGAGCCTGCGCTCACCCGCGAGGTCGAGCAGCACACCGCGGCATGCGATGGGCCCCATGGTGTCGATGCCGAGCTTGCGGAACCCGACCGAGGTCTGGACGCCCTCGTCGACGTGCACCCCTCCGTGAAGCGTCAGGTTCTCGGCCTGGTGCGCGAGCGCATCGATGTGCGTGCCCGAATGCTCGGGCATGACCACGATGCCGGA
>VBGV01000341.1 GCA_005880755.1 Chloroflexota bacterium | reverse complement strand
TGTGGATCCCGCTCTCCGCGACCAGCACGACATTTTTGGGAACCAGCTTGCGCAGGCGCTCGGTCAGACCCAGGTCGACACTGAAGTCGCGGAGGTTGCGGTGGTTCACCCCGATCGCCTGCGCGCCCGCCTCGAGCGCGGCCGCGGTCTCGGTCTCGTCGTGCACCTCGACCAGCGCCGCGATGCCTCGGCTTTTCGTCAGGGCGACGAGGTCTCGCAGCTCGGAGGGTCGGAGCGCGGCGACGATCAGCAGCACCGCGTCGGCGCCGCAGGCCCGCGCCTCGGCGACCTCGTACGGGTCGGTGACGAAGTCCTTCCGCAGGATGGGCAGCGAGGTCGCTGCGCGCACCATCCGGATGTGCTCGGGCCGGCCGCCGAACCCGGCCATGTGCGTCAGCACGGAGATGGCGGCAGCGCCGCCGTCCGAGTAAGCGTGCGCGATGTCGGCCGGGTGGTAGTCCTCGGCCAGCACGCCCATGCTCGGCGTCCGCTGCTTCATCTCGGCGATCACCGCCAGCGTGGGCTTGCGCAGCGCGCCGAGGAAGTCCTTCGGCTCGTACGCGGCCACCGCGAGCTCGAGCTGGTCCGAGCCCATCAGGTAGCGGCGCCGCTGCAGGTCCTGGCGGGCTTCGAGCACCAGACGGTTCAGAAGATCGTCGGTCACTCCTGCGAGATTCTGGCCCACCGCACAAGCACCTCGCCCGCCTGGCCCGAGTCGATCGCTTTCGCCGCGAGTCCAAGGCCCTCTTTCCAGTCACGGGCGAGGCCCGCGGCCCTGAGTGCAGCGGAGGCGTTGAGCAGCACGACGTCGCGCCGCGGCCCCTTGGCCCCGTCGAGCACCTCCCGCGCCAGGCGCGCGTTTTCCTCGGGGCCGCCGCCGCGCATGGACTCGACCGGCGCCCTGCCCAGGCCAAGCTCTGTCGGGTCCAGCTCATATTCCTTGCGCCGGCCGTCGATCTCGATCACGAACGACGGCGACGCGATCGACAGCTCGTCCATGCCGTCAGCGGCGTGGAACACGATCGCCCGCTCGACCCCGAGCCGCGCCAGGACGTCGGCCATCTTGCCGGCCAGCTTCGCGTCCGCCACCCCAAGCGCCTGGTACTTCGCCCCGGCCGGGTTGCACAGGGGACCGAGGACGTTGAACACGGTGCGCACGCCCAGCTCGCGACGCGTCGCTCCTGCGTACCTGAACGATGGATGAAACACCGGCGCGAAGAGGAAGCCGATGCCGGCCTCATGGATGCAGCGCGCCACGCCTTCCGGTGCCAGATCAACCTTCACGCCAAGCTGTTCGAGGACGTCGGCCGAGCCGCACAGAGACGAGGCGGCGCGGTTGCCGTGCTTGGCCACCCGCGCGCCGCATGCCGCGGCCACGATCGCGGCCAGCGTGGAGATGTTGAATGTCGCGAGACCATCGCCTCCGGTGCCGCAGGTGTCGAGAAGTGCTCCATTGACCTGGATTGGCGTCGCCATCGCCCTCGCCGTCTTCGCGAAACCGGTGATCTCCTCAACTGTCTCGCCCTTGATGCGAAGCGCGACCACGAAGCCGGCGATCTGGGACGGGGTGGCGTCGCCGCGCATGATCACCTCGAACGCCGATGCGGCCTCCTCTTCGGTGAGGTTCTCGCACTTGATGAGCTTTGCGATCGCTTCGATCATCCCCACCCCTTGATCCCTCCCCATGAATGGGGAGGGAGCGATTGCCACATCCTCATGCGTGCACCTTCACCGCCCGACGGACAAAGTTGCCCAGGATTTTCTTGCCTTCCTTGGTCAACACCGACTCGGGATGGAACTGCACGCCGTAGGTCGGGTGCCTGACGTGGCGCAATCCCATGACCACTCCGTCGTGTGTCCACGCCGTGACAACGAGGTCGGGCGGAACGCTCGACCGCTTGACGATCAGCGAGTGGTAGCGCGTCGCCTCGAAAGGCTCGCTCACGCCGGCCAGCACGCCCGAGTTGTCGTGGTGGATCCATGACGTCTTGCCGTGCGACGGTTCGTTGCGGACCACCTCTCCGCCGAAGACCTGCCCGATGCATTGATGACCCAGGCACACGCCCAGGATCGCGACCTTGCCGCTCAGCGCGCGCACTGCTTCGTTGGAGATGCCGGCGTCATCGGGCGTGCCGGGTCCCGGAGAGATGACGATGCCGTCGAACTTCGCGAGCTCGTCCACGGTCACCTCGTCGTTGCGAAACACGGCCGGCTCGGCGCCGAGCTCGGCCATGTACTGGACGAGGTTGTACGTGAACGAGTCGTAGTTGTCGATCATCGCGAGTCGAGCCATCACATCGCCTCGGCCATCTCGATGGCCTTGAACATCGCGCCCGCCTTCTCGAGCGTCTCCTCGTATTCGCGCTCGGGCCTCGAGTCGGCGACCACGCCGCAGCCGGCCTGGACATAGGCGTTGCCCTCGGCCACGACCACGGTCCGCAGGGTGATGGCCATGTCCAGGTTGCCGCCGAAGCTGACGTAGCCCAGCGACCCGGCGTATACGCCGCGCTGCTCGGGCTCCAGCTCCGCGATGACCTCCATCGCGCGGATCTTGGGCGCACCGGAAACGGTGCCCGCGGGGAAAGCCGCGCGGAGGGCGTCCAGCGAGGTCTTTCCGTCGCGCAGCTGACCGCTGACCGTGGACGAGATGTGCATCACATGCGAGTACCGCTCGATCTCCATCAGACGATCCACCGCCACGCTGCCCGGCCGAGCGACACGACCGACGTCGTTGCGCCCAAGGTCGACGAGCATCACGTGCTCGGCGCGCTCCTTGAGGTCGCTCAGGAGCTCTTTCTCGAGGCGTACGTCTTCTTCCGGGTCGGCGCCACGTCGCCGCGTGCCGGCAAGAGGCCGGGTTTCGACGCGCCGCCCCTCCACCTGGACAAGCTTCTCCGGCGATGTCCCGACCACGTGCCTGTTGCCGCCCAGGGCCAGGAAGTACATGTAGGGCGACGGGTTGATCGCGCGCAGGCATCGGTACACGTCGAAGGCCGACGCCGCCAATGGCTTCTGGAAGCGCTGCGAGGTGACGATCTGAAATGCGTCGCCGCTCATGATGTATTCGCGGGCCGCATCGACCATGGCGTGGAACTGGCCCTTGGTGACGTTCGGCTCCCACCGCGTTCCGTCGACGCCTCGCGGGGGCGGTGGCGGTGGATCACCGGCCAGACGATGTTCCATGGCATCGATGCGTGCCACCGCGGCGTCGTAGTCCTCGCGGTCGGGTCGGTGGATCGTCAGAAGCTGGAGACGGCGCGTGACGTGGTCGAACACCGCGAGGTCCTCGGCGCGCAGGAACGCGCTCTCCGGCATCGGCGGGGGCGCGCCTTTGGCCACAGGCAGCCGCTCGAAGTGTCGC
>VBGV01000340.1 GCA_005880755.1 Chloroflexota bacterium | reverse complement strand
GGGTGAAAGCCTCCATTTCGATCGCGGTCGAGTAGTCGGTCGAGGCCGCTCGGTTGAGCATCTGCTTGGTCATCGCCAGGCCCCATGGGGCAAGCTCCTTCAACCGGCCTGCCTGCTCGGCCACGACCGAGTCGAGCTTTTCGTCGCTGACGACCCTCGAGGCGAGACCCCAGGCGAGAGCTTCCTCGCTCGAGATCTTGCCCCCGAGCATCAGAGCCTCTGTCGCCCGGCCCAGGCCGATGATGCGTGGCAGCAGCCAGCAGATTCCCATATCGCCGCCCGAGAGCCCGACGCTGGTGAAGAGGAACCGGAAGCTGGCTGAGGAAGCAAGCACGCGAATGTCGGCCGCGGCCGCCAGGACTGCGCCGGCGCCCGCGGCGACTCCGTTCACCGCCGCGATCACCGGCTGCGGCATCTCGCGCAGGTTGCGCACGCACTCGCCCGTCATCCGGGCGAACTCGTAGACGTCGCGCGTGCCCATCTTCAGCAGCCCGCCGATGATCTCGTCGACGTCCCCGCCGGAGCAGAACCCGCGGCCCCTGCCGCGGATCACGAACACTCGAACGTCCTCGCGGTGCCGCAGGGAATCGGTGAGGTCGCGGATGTCGGCGTAGACCTGAAAGGTCAGGGCATTGAGTCGCTCCGGCCTCGAGAAGGTGAGCGTGGCGACGCCGTCCCGCTCCTCGTAGTCGAAGTGCTCCCAGCGCTTCACCGTTGGCGGACCGCGACCGCGTCGATCTCGATCAGCGCGTCTGGGTCGACGAGCGAGCGCACCTCGACCAGCGTCGATGCCGGGTAATCGCTGCGAAAGAACTCCCGGTACGCGGCTCCGAGTCCAGGCCGATTGCCCCGGTAAGCCTTCATGTCGGTCACGTAGTAGGTGAGCTTCACGGTGTCGTCTGGCGTGAAGCCGGCGGCCCGCAAAGCGATCGCCACGTTGTGAATCGCCCGGCCGTACTGAGCCACGATGTCGCCCGGCTCGACTACCTTCCCGGTCGCGTCCGACCCGATTTGGCCGCCGATCCACACCGTGTCGCCCGCGACCGTGGCATGCGAGTAACCACGCGCCGGCGGGAGCTCGTCGGGGTTGACATTTCGAGACCGGCCGGCCGGCTGCATGAAGGTAGTATGTCGAGGCAGGGGATGTGAAGCAGGTCTCACGATCCGCTCATGTCGACAGATTCGCCCGGGAGAACCTCCCTCCGCGCGCGCAGTGGCCCGAGTTCTTGTTCACGCTCCCCGAGCTCGAATACCCTTCAGCTCTCAACGCGGCTGCGGAACTTCTCGACCGCCACGTCGACGCTGGGAGAGGGTCCCGGCGTTGCATCGTGACCGACAACGAGGAATGGTCTTACGCGGACCTCCTGGCCAGGTCCAACCAGGTCGCGCACGCGCTCGTCCACGAGATCGGCCTGCTGCCCGGCAACCGCGTGCTCCTTCGTGGCCCCAACAATCCGTGGCTCGTGGCGAGCTGGTTCGGCGTCATCAAGGCGGGCGGAATCGCGGTCACCACGATGCCGCTGCTTCGGTCGGGTGAGCTGAAGACGATGGTCGAGATCGCCGGCGTGACCATTGCGATCTGCGACCACCGCTTCCTGCAGGACCTGGACTCCGCGACCCCGGACGGCTTCCAGATCTTGCCTTACGGCGGCGACCACCCGGCTGACCTCACGAAGGTTGCGGCGACCAAACGGCCCCAGTTCGAGAACGTCGCGACCGCCGCCGACGACGTGTGCATGCTCGCCTTCACTTCGGGCACGACCGGCAAGCCAAAGGCGACGATGCACTTCCATCGCGACGTCCTCGCCATCGCGGACACGTTCTCGCGCCACGTGCTGCGGCCGAGCCCCGATGACCTGTTCGCCGCTAGCCCACCGCTGGCCTTCACCTTCGGGCTGGGCCAGAGCGTCGTCTTCCCGCTGAGAGCCGGGGCCGCCGTCTACCTCCTCGAGCAACCTTCCCCGCAGCGACTGCTCGAGGCGGTCGAACGGCACCGCATCACTGTCCTGGCCACCGCGCCGACCGCTTACCGCGCGATGCTGCCCGACCTGCCCTCAGCCAACCTGACCTCGTTGCGCGCTTGCGTGTCGGCGGGCGAGACCTTGCCCAAGGCGACCTGGGAGGCCGTCCACGATGCATGCGGGATTCGCATCATCGACGGCATCGGGTCGACCGAGATGCTGCACATCTTCATCTCCGCCGCCGGCGACGAGATCCGGCCCGGGACCACCGGGCGCGCCGTGCCGGGATACGCGGCGGAGGTCCAGGATCCGGACGGCCGACCGGTGCCCGACGGAGAGCTGGGACGGCTGGCGGTGAAGGGGCCGACAGGCTGCCGCTACCTTCGCGGCGACCGCCAGGAGACGTACGTTCGAGACGGCTGGAACGTCACCGGCGACGTCTACGTGCGCGATCCGGACGGCTATTTCCACTACCAGGCGCGGGCCGACGACATGATCGTCAGCGCGGGTTACAACATCGCCGGCCCGGAGGTCGAAGAGGCGCTGCTCCGTCACCCCGCGGTCGCCGAGGCGGCGGTCGTCGGCGCGCCCGACGCGGAGCGAGGCATGGTCGTCAAGGCGGTGGTGGTGCTCCGGCCTGACGCGGAGCTTGGACCGGAGCCGGCGCGGACGCTGCAGGACTTCGTCAAGAGCCAGATTGCTCCCTACAAATATCCGCGCGCGATCGAGTTTGCAGACGAGCTGCCGCGCACGGCGACGGGCAAGCTGCAGCGGTTCCGCCTGCGCGAAGGGAGCTGAGCGCCTCGAAGCCGGCACTCAGGATCGCGATCGTCGGTGGCGGGCCGGCCGGGCTGTACATGGCGACGCTGGCCAAGCTGCTGAACCCGAAGCACGAGATCGAGGTTTGGGAGCGAAACGCCGCCGACGACACATTTGGGTTCGGGGTCGTCTTTTCCGACGAGACGCTGGGCGGCATCGAGCACGCCGACGCCGCCTTCTTCGAGCGGCTGTCCCAGGACTTTGCGATGTGGGACGACATCGACGTGCACTTCCGCGGGCAAGTCCTCACGTCGGGCGGGCACGGGTTCGCCGCCATCAGCCGGCAGCGGCTGCTGGCGATTTTGCGCGACCGATGTGAGCAGCAGGAGCTCGGCGTGACGATCCACTACCGCGAGCCGGCACCCCCCGTCGAGCACCTGCGCAGGTCTTTTGACCTGGTGGTGGCGGCCGACGGCGTCAACAGCCTGACCCGACAGGCGCACGCGGAGGTGTTCCAACCACAGCTCGACGTGAGGCACGCGCGATACATGTGGCTGGGCACGCCACTGGTCTTCGACGCGTTCAAGTTCTTCATCGCCGAGACCGACATCGGGACCGTGCAGGCACACGCGTATCCGTACAGCGGCTCGATGAGCACTTTCATCGTCGAGCTCGCGGAGGACACGTGGACGCGCAGCGGTCAGGTCGACGCCTCGCAACGCTCATGGAAGCCCGGCCAAAGCGACGAGCGGGGAATGGCGTTCTGCGCGGCCGTGTTCTCGGATGTGCTGCAGGGAAAGCCTCTGCTGGGGAACAGCAGTCGCTGGATCCGGTTTGCCACCGTGCGCACACGCTGCTGGCGGGACGGCAACCTGATCCTGATCGGGGACGCCGCTCACACCGCCCATTTTTCGATCGGTTCGGGGACCAAGCTCGCGATGGAGGATGCGCTTGCGCTGGCCGCGTGCCTGCACGAAAACCCGAGCGTGGATTCGGCTCTCGCCGCCTACGAAACCGAACGGCGGCCGGTGGTCGAGAGCGCGCAGCGGGCGGCGCAGGCAAGCCTCGAGTGGTTCGAGAACATCTCGCAGTACACGCGCCAGGAGCCGCTCCAGTTCGCTTTCAACCTGCTGACCCGAAGCCGGCGCGTGACGTACTGGAATCTCAAGGCGCGCGATCCCGAGTTCGTGGCCGAGGTCGACCGGTGGTTCAACAAGGGCGGCGAGCCGGTGCCGCCGATGTTCACTCCGATCCACTTACGCGGGCTCGAGCTCACCAATCGCGTGATCGTCTCGCCGATGGACATGTATGACGCAGATGACGGATTGATCGGCGACTTCCACCTCGTGCACCTGGGCAGCAAAGCGTTGGGGGGCGCGGCGCTGGTCATGACCGAGATGGTCTGTGTGTCGCGCGAGGGCCGCATCACGCCGGGGTGCGCGGGCCTGTACAAGCCGGAGCATGAGGCGGCCTTGACCCGCCTGGTCGAGTTCGTACACGGGCGCACACCGGCGAAGATCGGGATCCAGCTCGGCCATTCCGGCCGCAAGGGCTCGACCAAGCTCATGTGGGAGGGCATGGACGAACCGCTGGAATCCGGGAACTGGGACCTGATCGCCCCCTCGCCTCTCCCCTACCTGCCGGTCAGCCAGGTCCCGCGCGAGATGTCGCGCGCCGACATGGACCTC
>VBGV01000339.1 GCA_005880755.1 Chloroflexota bacterium | reverse complement strand
CTGCGGGTGGCGGCCCTTTTTCACGACGCCGGCAAGCCGGCGACCGCGAAGGGCGACGGCACCTTCATCGGGCACGAGGAGGTGGGCGCCGGGATCGCCAAGGCCGCGCTCGAGCGGCTGCGCTTCAGCCAGAAGGAGGTCGACGTGGTGGTCGCCCTGGTCCGCCTCCACCTAAGGCCGGTCTTCTACAAGTCGGAGTGGACGGACGGCGCGGTGCGGCGCCTCGCCCGCGACGCGGGACCGCTCCTGGACCGCCTGATGGCGCTGGCCCAGGCCGACATCGGAGCGTCGGCCTATCCCGAACCCGAGAAGCTCGATGAGCTCCAGGCCCGCCTCGACCAGGTCCGCTCCGAGCGACCATCCCGGCTGGCACCCCTCATCTCCGGGGAGGAGATCATGGCGATCCGGGGCATCGGGCCGGGTCCGGAGGTGGGGCGGATCAAGCGCAGGCTCGAGGAGCTGGTGCTCGACGGGGAGGTCCCGCCTGACGAGCAGGCGGTAAAGGATTATCTGGCAACACATCCACAGCTATAAGGGCGGCGCTATGCTGCCTTCAAGAAGGGGGCCGCTCGGATTGGGGAGATGGCGGCCTGGGAGGTACGGAACATGTCTGAGATGGCCGTGGAGCCCGCTTTGGCGACCAACCCGAACGGGGGCCCAGATCCGCTGGGGCTGGACCCGAAGGCGACGGTACTGGCCCGCGAAGACTCGTTGTCGGGGAAGCTGGCCCTCAAGGGCACTGGACAGGTCCTCGGCAACTTCAGCGGGCAGATCGAGTCCGACGGTGACCTCCTGATCGGGCCGGAGGCACACGTGGAGGCGGACATCCGCGGCGCGCGCATCACGCTCGCGGGACTTGTCCGCGGCAACGTCATCGCGACCAGCCGGCTCAAGATCACGAGCTCGGGCAGGCTGGAAGGCGACGCGACCGTCGGAGCCCTCGTCGTCCAGGAGGGCGGCGTCCACTACGGCGTGATTCGTGTCCACCCGGAGGGCGTACCCGACACCCCCCTGGAGCGGCTCTCGCAGATCCCCGCGCAGTCGACCGTCGTAACTTTGAGAACCTCGCCTAACCCTGTCGGGCGGGTCAGGAAGTTCTGGGGTGAGTTCTTCTAGGGGACCGTCGAAAAAGCCGTCCCGGGCTCGAGGCCAGGCGCCCCGCGCCCGGGCGGCCGGCCGTCCCGCCGCCAGGGTGGCGAAACGACCTCCACCCAAGAGTCGCAAACCTGCGCCGGGGGCGAGCGAGCCGGCGCGCAAGGCGCCGCCGTTGCCGACTCCCAAACCGCTCCCCTCCAGGCCGGCATCCCCGTCGCCGGCGCGGCCTGGAATCCGGTTGGCCGGGTCGGCGTCATCGAGGCTCACGATCAAGCCAAGTCCGCAGCAGGGACCGCGCCCGCAGCTGCAGCTCTCGACCAAGGTCCGGCCCGGCGGTCAGCGGCCCCTGAGCGAGGTCGAGCTCGATGAGGACGAGGTCCTGATCGACGGCTTCGACGCGACTCTCGCGGGTGAGGTGGTGCGGATCACGGCGGTGCTCGAGCGGACGTGCGTTTACGTCGACAGGGGCGGAGACCGGCGGCTGGCGCGCAAAGAGGAGCTCTTGGTGGAGGCAAACAAGCTGCCGATCCGCCGCCGCGGCCCGGCCTAATCCTTCGGTTACATTCTCAGGAGTGTTGCGGCCCCGCAGTTCCTTGCATCTTCGCGCCCTAGGCGGCCGGGCGCCTGCGGCGCTGAAGCCTGCGTCAGGGGGCCCGGCGCTCCTCGTCACGCATCTACCGATGCGCTCCTCGTCGCGCCACCCCTTCCTTGGCTCCGGCCGCCGATGGCGCGAATCTGCGGCGGAACTCAGGGCCGCAACACTCTAAGTCGATGATCGAAGAGCCCAAGATCAACCGCAACCTCGCGCTCGAGCTGCTGCGCGTGACCGAAGCGGGCGCGCTGGCGGCGGCGCCTCTGCAGGGTCGAGGCGACAAGGACGCGGCGGACGCACGCGCTGTCGAAGCGATCCGCACCTCGCTCGCCACGGTCGACATGAAAGGCACGGTCGTGATCGGTGAGGGCGAGAAGGACGAGGCCCCGATGCTCTACTTCGGCGAGGAAATCGGCAACGGACTCGAACCCGAGGTGGACGTTGCGGTCGACCCGATCGAAGGCACGAGCCTCACCGCGTCAGGTCTCCCCGGCGCGATCTCGGTCGTCGCGCTGGCTGAGCGCGGCACGATGTTCACCACCCACGTCCACTACATGAAAAAGCTGGTCGTCGGTCGCAAGGCGCGCGGCGTGATCGACCTCGAGATGCCGGTGGAGTGGAACCTGCGAAACATCGCCAAGGCAGAGGGCTTGCCCGTCCAGGAGCTGACGGTCGTGGTGCTCGACCGCGACCGCAACAAGGAGACCATCGCGCAGATCCGCGAGGTCGGGGCGCGCATCAAGCTCATCTCCGCGGGTGACGTCGCCGGCGCGCTCGAAGCCGCACTCGAAACGCGTTTCGGCATCCACTGCATGATGGGGTCGGGAGGCGCGACCGAGGGCGTGCTGGCGGCGTGCGCGATCAAGACGATCGGCGGCGATATGCAGGCCAAGCTCTACTTTCGGGACGAAAAAGAAAGGCAGGTCGCGATCTCCGAAGGCCACCAGCCCGACCGCGTGCTCTGCCTCGACGACCTCTGCTCGGGCCAGGACATCTTCTTCGCGGCGACCGGGATCACCTCTGGTGAGCTGCTGAAAGGCGTCCGCTACGAGGACGTCTACGCCTATACGCAGTCGATGGTGCTGCGCTCCGCGTCGGGCACGATGCGCATCGTCGACGCATACCACCCGATCGACAAGCTGCGGGCCAAGGGCCTGCTTCCGGAACAGGTCTCGGTCCGCTGAGCGCCACGGAGGCGGGGCAGTTTCTGACTGCCGCCGGCAGGACGTTGGGGCCAGCGCAGTGGGAGTGGATCGCCACGGCCCGCCTCGTCTCGCGGCAGCGTCCGTCCGTCGGGGCGGTCGAGCAGGTGATCGACGGCCTGCTTTCAGGCGCGGACGAGGCGATGGTCAACGCATTCACGACCGGGTTTCGAGTCACGCAGGTGCAGACGGCGATCGGCAAAGTCCTACCCGACAGCACCGCCGTGGCCGCTGCACTCGAGTCGGCCCAGGTGGTGGCGCTCGGAATCCTGGTGCGGGAGCAGATGGACCCGGCGCAGTTCGCCGCGCTCTATCGGCCCTTCGCAACGGTTCTTCCAGGGCCTGGCTACCGGGCGCCAGGGCCGATCGACCAGCAGATCGCAGCTTTCCTGCGGCACCTGCCGACCCTCAAGGGCGCGGTGGAAGCCGAGGTTTCGGTGGTCGCGAAGTCTTTGAGCGAGAAGCCCAAACCCGCGGGCTCTCGTGCCGCCGGCGCCGGGATGCCTGTCGTCGGCGTAGCTGCCGGGCTGGACC
>VBGV01000141.1 GCA_005880755.1 Chloroflexota bacterium | reverse complement strand
CAGGTTGCTGTTGGGCTTGGTCGACAGCGGCGTCTTCAGCGCGGTGTAGGCCGCCGCCGCGACGAGCGAGGCGGCGATCACGCCGGCGACGATTCCCAGGCTGGTGACGATGCGGCGACCCATGGTTGCTTAACGGAGATTATCGGCGGCCCCTCCGGCCCTGCGGGCCACCTCCCCATAAATGGGGAGGAGTTACCTACCTACAGGACCGCTTCCGCTAGCTTCTCGGCCTGCTCGACCGCCGGGGCGGCCATGAACAGGATGAATTCGTCGCAGCCGACCTCTTCGAAGGCCTTGACCCTCTGCCTGGCGTCCTCCGCCGTCTTCACCGCTCCTCCCCAGACGCGCGGCCCGTACTGGCCGTAGTAGCCGGTCAGGTTCGCCTCGGCTTCCGAAGCGACCTCCTCGCCGATGGCAAAGTAGGTGAGCGCCCAGTAGCGCGGCTTGCCCTCCCGCCCGGCCGCCTTCCAGGCCGCGTTCACCCGCTCCATCATTCCGCGGAGGGATTCGGGGGTCCCGCCGCCCAGCGTGTAGCCGGCGCCGTACTTGACCACCCGCCGGACCACGGCCTCGGCGTTGCCGCCAAAGGCGACAGGCACCGACTGGCCGTTGGCCGGCCGTGGCGTCACCGGCTGGTCTGTCCCGGGCGGGGGCTCGCCCTTCCAGGCGCGGTGCATCAGGTCGAGTGAGGCGTCCAGCCGCTTGCCCCGGTCGTGGTAGCCGAAGCCGGTCACGGTGAAGTCGTCCTCCCGGCCCCCGGCGCCGATGCCGAGGGTGAACCGCCCGCCGGAGATCTGGTCCAGAGTCGCCGCCTGCTTGGCCAGCAGCACCGGCTCACGCGTGGCGGCCAGCAGGATGTCGGTCATCAGGCCGATGCGCTCCGTGACGGCGGCCGCCGCGGCCAGCGTCACCAGCTCCTCGTAGGTCGGATACGACTCGCGGCCGATGGTGGCCAGCGTCGAAAAGCCAAGCGCCTCCGCACGTCGCGCGATTTCGACCAGCAGACGTCCGTCGCGGAGGCTCTGGTCGGCGTTGGGAAGCCCGAGTCCGATCTTCAGGCCGCTTACGCTACCGGAATCCCCTCGCCGACCCGCTCGTCGGTCAGCACCCTGCCGTCCTTCAATCGGATCTGCCGCCTCGCCTGGCCGGAGATGTCGGTGTCGTGCGTGACCAGCACGATCGTGACCTGGTCCTCGTGGTTGAGACGCTTCAGGAGATCCACCAGCTGCTGCGCCGTCTCGGTGTCCACGGCGCCCGTCGGCTCATCGAGGAGGATTAGCGACGGCGCGTTGACCATCGAACGCGCGATGGCGACGCGCTGCATCTGGCCGCCGGACAGCTCCGTCGGCCTGTGCTTGATGCGGTCGCTCAGGCCGACGCGGTCGATGAGCTCGATCGCCCGCCCACGTCCTTCCTTGCCGTTCTTCGCGTAGCGCAGCGGCAGCATCACGTTCTCGAGCACGTTCAGGCCCGAGAGCAGGTTGTATTCCTGAAACACGAAACCGACCCTGTGCGCTCGCATCTGGGCGCGCTGGCGGTCGCCCAGCTGGGCGGTGTCGATGTCGTCGATGAACAGGCTGCCGGAGGTCGGCTTGAGGAGCAGGCCGAGCAGGTCGAGCATCGTCGTCTTGCCGCTGCCGGAGCGTCCGACCACCGCGACGAACTCGCCCTTGTCGATGTCGAGCGTCACGCCGTCCAGCGCCTTGATGACCTCGGAGCCTCGCTTGTAGTGCTTGGTGAGATCGACCAGCCTGACGTTCGCCACCTACTCGTTCCTCAAAGCGATCACGGGGTCGAGGCTGGCGGCCCGCCAGGCGGGCAGCACGCCGGCGGCGGCGCCGAGCACGGTGGCGAAGCCGATGGCAATCACCGTCAGGGTGGGGGTGATCAGGAACAGCGTCGAGCCGTCGGCTGCCGGGAAGAACACATTTCGAATTACGACGATGCCGACGCCAAGGCCGTAGCCGAGCAACCCTCCGACGACGCCTATGAAGGTCGCCTCGAGCAGGAACTCGCCCATGATGTTGACCGTCGTCGCGCCGACGGCTTTCTTCAGACCGATCTCGCGCACGCGCTCCGCGACGGCCATGAACATCGTGTTGACCACCGAGAGCCCGCCGATGATGAGCGCGATCACCGCGGCAGCCGTCGCGACGCCTGTGAAGACCACGCTCCCCTGCTTGAAGCCGTTGACGATGTCGCTCGGCTTGAGTGCTTTGACGCCGTCGACCTGGTTGTTGATGCGGGCGGCGATCCTGTCCAGCTCGTCGAGTGAGGTGCCGGGCTTGGCGTAGACCGCGATCCCTTGCGTGATCTGGGACACGTCGATCGAGCTCTTCAGCGGTCCGGGCAGGCTGTCCTTGAGCAGCATCTGGCCGTCCGCGATGTTGATGTAGGCAAAGCTGTCCGGCGCGGTGCGGGTTTCGTTCAGGATGCCGACGACCGTGAAAGTGTGGTTGACGAAGTCAGGCTTGGCGTCGGGCGGCTTGACTGGCAGGTCGATCGTATCGCCGACCTTCTTCTTGAACTCCTTGGCGATGGTCTTGCCCAGGACGACCTGGCCCTGCGAGCCCGCGTCGATGGCGTGGCCCTGCGCGTAGGTCAGCCGGATCGCGCCCCACCCGAATTCGGCTGGGTCTGATGCCTGGATCTGGTCGCCAGGGCCAAAAGTGAAGTTCAGCTGGCCGGGCTTGGCCTGGAAGCTGTATCCGGGAAATGCCGCGGCCACGCCCTGGACTTTCTTGAGCTCGTCGACCTTGGAGATTGGGATGATCGGCGCGGACGATCCGTCCGGCGCCCCGACCTGCACGCTCGAGCCGAAGTAGGCAACTCCGCCATCGATCAGCGCGTTGAAGTTCTCCGCGAGCGCGCCCATGGTGGTCAGCGCCAGCACGCCGATCGTGATGCCGGAGATGGTCAGGAAGCTGCGCAGCTTGTGGCGCGCGACGTTGCGGATCGTTTCCATCGGACTGTTCAGGTTACGGTGCGGCAGGCTAAAGGCGGGTAAAGGATCGCCCGCGAGCCGCCTACGCCATCAAGCCGGCCAGATTTCGCGCGTAGAGCCGCCAGCCTTCTTGATGGAGCGCGCGCTGCTGCTCGTTGGGCAGGCCGCTGTGTCGCAGTCGCAGTAGCGTGCCGGATCCGTCGGGCGTGAGGGTGATCTCCACAGTCGTCGAGCCCGGCGCGACCTCGGCGTCGCCCTCCCAGCCCCACGTCACAACCAGCCGGTGCGGAGGCTCGACCACCTCGTACTGTCCGACCGCGATGTGCTGCCCATCCACGTCGAGGCGGAATGCACCACCTGGTCGGGGATCGATCTCCGCCGACACGCCCATCCACTGCACGAACTTGGTCGGGTCGACGAGATAGGAAAAGACCGTCGTCACCGACGCTGCGATCCGCTGCTCGATCAGCGCTTCGATTTTCTGCGCTCCTCCGCCTCGGCCAGCAACCGGAGCCGGTCGATGTTCCGCGACCACATGCTGCGGAGATAGGACTCGAGTGGTCTCAGCGCGGCGCGGTCGGCGCGATAGAGGCGGCTGGTTCCGACCCGGCGTTCCTTGATCAGTCCCGCATCCTTGAGCACGCGAAGGTTCTGCGAGATGGCGGGCCATGTGACTTCGAACGCCCTGGCGATTTCGCCCGCCGACCGTTCGTCGCTCCAGACCAGCCGGACGATCTCGCGTCGGCGGGGGCTGGATAGGGCGAGAAGAGGGTCGCGGACGGCCAGTTGCGGCGCCATCACCCCGTATTCTAAGATATTGCTTAATTAAGCAGAGTCTTTAGGAGGTTGGTGGGATGGCTGGGCCGCTGATGCACACGGTTTCGATCGACGCGGACGCGAACAAGATCTACGAGGCGCTCTCGACAACGAAGGGGCTGGCGAGCTTCTGGACCGCCGACAGCCACGCCGAACCCAAGGTCGGCACCGTCGCCAGGTTCGGCTTCCACGGACCCGTGCTGGAGATGAAGGTCGACGCGCTCGAACCAGGCAAGCGAGTCCGCTGGTCGACGCACGGCGGCTTCCCCGAGTGGAACGGCACGACCGTGACCTGGGAGATCAAGGCGGCGAAGGATGGCGGCCACGAGGTGACGTTCAACCACGAGGGCTGGCCGGACGAGCTGCCGGCCAAAGACCTCGCGTCAGTCAACTACACGTGGGGCAGGGTCGTCGGGCGCCTCAAGAAATACGCGGAGACGGGCAAGCCGGCGCCGTTCTTCCCCTAAAACCAAGCGAGCTCACGCACTTCGACAGTAGGGACAGTCGCGCGTCCAACCAATCGGTATCCGGTGGATCAGTTTCGCGTCTGCTTTCACGTGTTCACCAGCGCTCCGTCCAGGCACGGCTATTTCCAGCTGCTGCCCCGCGACGTTCGTCACCCTGCCTTCCCAGAGTCGATAAGGCGGCTCAGCATCGTGAACCAGAACGCGCTCGCCGACCTGATATGCCCGGCGTTCCTGAGACGCCTCTTCTGCCCCCGTCGAAACCAACAGTCGCTCAATCTCCCGCCGTGCCGAATCAAGCCTGACGCCAAGGTCTTCCAGTACATGAGCTGCGATGCCCTCGCCCTCAATCAATAGCCCTAGCAGCAGGTGCTCGGTGCCGACGTAGTTGTGTCCCATGCGCGTGGCTTCCTCGAAGGACATCTCGATGACCTTCTTGACGCGCGACGTCGGGATGATCTGCTGGATGATGATCCGCTCATCACGGCCGATGACAGACTCAATGGTCTGTCGGACCTGGCCGATCTCCACGCCAAGGTTGTTCAGAACCTTGGCGGCAAGACCGTCGCCCTCACGCAGCAATCCGAGGAGCAGGTGCTCTGTGCCGATGTAGCTGTGGTGCGATCGTTCGGCTTCTTCTTGCGCGAGGAGCAGCACCTTCTTGGCACGCTCAGTAAACCGCTCGAAGGGATACACGGGTTCCTCTCGCCATCAAGCCTAGTTCGTCTGCCTTCTCCTCAAGACCCACAATCATGTAGCCCCCGATCTGGAAAGTATATGTACCGAATGGCAACAATAGTTTCCAATTGGTATGATTAGCTTCCAATGCGCCTTGACGCACCTCTAGATGACATCTTCGCTAGCGGCACTCACGTAAAGGTGTTGCGAGCCCTGTGTGGGCTGCCGGCTCAGATGACGGCAAGCGGCAGGGAAGTTGCCCGCCGAGCCGGAGTCTCTCATCCGCGTGCCAATAGTGTGTTGACCGACTTGTCCAATACGGGTCTCGTAAATGTTCAGCGTTTGCCAGGGACGGATCTCTATCGGCTCAACAGAGACCACGCAATGGCCGATCAGTTGATCCAGCTCTTCGCCCGAGAGCCCAAGTTGAAGTTGGAGCTGCTTTCACTGATCGCCCAAGAGTTGAAGCGGCGCAAACTGCCCGTCACCCAAGCGCGAATCTTTGGAAGTGTTGCTCGCGGTCAAATAACAGGTGACAGTGATGTCGATCTTGCTCTCGTCACTCCGCGTGACAGCGTCGAGGCCGTTCGCGCAGCTGAGCAAGAAATTGCCGAGGCGGTTAGGACGCGTTTCGGAGTGCATCTCAAGGTTCTGGTCGGCGCTCCCTCGCTCGAGAGCCTTGGCCGTGCGGGCCGACCAGGCCGGGATCTGTGGAACAGCATCAAGCGTGAAAGCATTGACGTCCTGGCTGGCAGTGCCTAGAGGCAAGACGGCCGAAGTTAGGCGAGCGGAGGCACATCTCTACCTTGACAAGGCGGACCAGTTCGTCAAAGCTGCCCAATCCGAACTGGAACGCAAACGGTACGACTCAGCGCTACTAAATGCCGTTCACTCTGGCCTCAACCCGAGCTTGTCAATGACTTCGTCGACGATTTGCTCTGGCGGAGCATCGACGTCGAACCTTATGGCGGGCTCGTCGGGCGCCGGCGGTTCCAGGTCTTCGAACTGGCTCTGTAAGAGCTGAGGCGGCATGAAGTGACTGTGGCGCGATGCGAGTCGGAGAGCGACGGTTTTCTGCGGCCCATCGAGGAATATGAAAACGACTCCGCGCCGCCCCCGGTCGATGACTTCGCGATATATGCGCTTCAACGCCGAGCACGTGATGATGCCGCTCTGACCCGCATCTAGCTGCTGGTCGACCCAATCGGCGATCAGCTCCAGCCACGGACCGCGGTCCGCGTCCGTGAGGGGATTGCCTGCTTTCATCTTGTCAATGTTGGCCTGAGGATGAAGGTCATCCCCTTCATGGAACGGGCACCGCAACCGGCGCGCGAGCATCGAGCCCACAGTCGTTTTGCCCGATCCGGACACTCCCATAACAACCAACACAACTGGTCCGGACACAGGTCAACCCTCCGGCAGGAGACTAGATGCTGACGATAGGCGAGTGATCCCGCTCATGCTTGAACGTGAGCTCTCGCTGCCGCTAGCCGGTGGCCGGTCAGTGGCCCTTTCCGCATCGAGTTCTATGAGGACCCAACTGGGAGCCAACCGGTGCGCGAGTGGCTCCTGCGCGACCTATCACCTGAGAGTCGGAGAACAGTGGGCGCCGCGTTGTGGGGCATCCTTCAACAGCAAGGGATCGCAGTCTCCGGTACCGAATTCGGTCGGCAGCTCGGCGAGGGACTTTTCGAGTTCCGATTGCGCGAAGGGGCGCTTCTCGCACGAGTGTTCTGCCACGCTCACGGCAAGCGGGTGATCCTCTTGCTGGGTGGCTATGACAAGGGTCGGGATCCGTCGCCGCGCCGCCAGAAGAGGGAGATCGCGTCAGCCCGTGCTCGCCTTGCCGATTGGAGCCGAAGTCGGCGCCATTGACATTATGAGCAATCGCTCATATAATTCGGGCATGCCAGCTAGGCGAGGTAACTCCTTTGAGGACTTTTATGGGGAACTGGAGGCCGACGCAAGGGCCGAGGGGCCCGAGGCAATCCGAGACCTGCGCGCAAAAGAGATCAAGTACGCGCTCATCAACACGCTCATCACCAGACGCCGTGACTTGAACCTCACGCAGCAGACCCTTGCGGAGCACGCTGGCGTTGCTCAGACAGAAATCAGCAAGATCGAGCGCGGGCGCAAGAGCCCGACTCTAGACACTTTCAGTCGAATCGCTGGCGCTTTGAGACTTACCTTCTCGGCTCCCGGTAACGCACCTCGAACTGTTCTAGGAGCTCGCCGAATCAACGCTGGCGCTGCGTTGGCGTGGCGGGTGGAGGAGAAGGACTCGGCCACGTTGCCGGGGAGCAAAGTCGCTCCCCGACGGCGTATCCCGGCTGCCGCGATGGCCACGTCACGTCGCACCGCTCGTACGGCGAGTCATGCGTCAGCAAAGAAGGAAACTTCGGCAAGTACGAGACGAAGCAAGAAGCGCACCATGGCCGAATAGGACTGGGAGCTCGGTCGTCGGGTATCCCCTCTAGCTTGACTTGCTATCGATAAGGCGATTCGCGACGGCCAGAGATCGATTCAGGTCAGTCCAACCGAATCTCTTGTCAGGCGCGTTGAGGACAACCTGAAGCAACTCGGGCAGTACCTCTGACCCAAACAGAAGCTCAGCATTAGGTCGCCCATTAGGCATTGCAAAAAGTTACGGGAAATCCAGAACATTTGCAGCTGTCGGAGACATTAGGTGCGGAAGGCCAGGGTGTAGGCAGGACCAGAGTTCGGTCAACTTCCGAATCCGAACTCGCCCATGTGGAGGCCGGGGACATTCATGTCCACCTCGACCCAGAAGGCCTGCTTCCTGACGATGGCGTTCAACTTCACCCCGTCTTTCACCTTCTCGAACACCACGAAGTCCTGGTCCTTGAGGAAGATCTCGCCGCCCACCCAGCCGTCGCGGCTCATGTCGGCACGGGTCGCGTCGAACATCGCGTTGACGTTGGCGCCGACGTGACTAACCGACAGGCTCGCGTCTGAGCAGAGCCAGCTGTTGTCGGGCCCATCGTTCTCCCACATGAACAGCTGGCCCTGCGGGTGAAAGTTCGCCGCCTCGTCGTACTTCATCAGGTAGAACTGCGCGTTGCCGGGGTCGCACTTGTTACTCCACGTGGTGGCGAACGCCTGGTGCAGGAGGATCAGGGCGATGGGCGCCGCAAACGCAAGGATGAGCCAGTTCCATCGGCCCGTGAACATGCTGGCGGGGTATACCACATGACACCAAAAACTCCTCCCCATTTATGGGGAGGTGGCGCCGAAGGCGCCGGAGGGGCTGACGACTAATACAATGCCCTCGCCATGAGGAGATGCGGTGTTCAGCCTGCTGCTCCGGGGCTTCGTCCTGGGCTTTGCCATCGCCGCGTCGCCCGGCCCGATCTTCTTTCTTTGCGTTAGGCGCACCCTCCTCCAGGGCCGCCTCGCCGGCCTGTTCTCGGGCTTCGGAGTCGCGACCGCCGACGCTTTCTACGCCGCCATCGCGACCTTCGGCCTCGCCGCCCTGACCGCGGCGTTCGTCAGTGGACGGCGGCCGCTCGCGGTGGTGGGCGGTGCGGTCCTGGTCGGGTTCGGCCTTCGCATCCTGTTCGAGCGACGGCGGGAGGTTGAGGCAGCGGCAAGCCCAACAGGGCGCGGGCTCGCCTGGGCTTACGTCTCGACGCTCGGGCTGACGATCACCAACCCGGCGACGATCATCTCGTTCGCGGCGCTGGCCGCGACGCTCGGCTTCGGCACGGGCGGCTCCTTCGCCGGACCGGCGCTGGTGGTCGCCGGCGTGCTGCTCGGCTCGGCGGCCTGGTGGTGCATCCTTGTGCTCGCGGCATCGCTGCTGCGCGCGCGCCTGTCGCCCGCGGTGGTCCGCGGGATCAGCACGTTTAGCGGCCTGGCGATCGCGGTGCTCGGAATTTTGGCCGCGATATCGGCCTTTTCAGGTTAGGGATGGACACCGAAACGAAGCGCAGCCGGACGATCAC
The DNA here is from genome assembly GCA_005880755.1 of Chloroflexota bacterium. Lineage (GTDB taxonomy): Bacteria > Chloroflexota > Dormibacteria > Dormibacterales > Dormibacteraceae > 40CM-4-65-16. The sequence goes on along the minus strand of VBGV01000141.1, from coordinate 2,551 downwards.
CTGGGCGGACCCATTCGCCATCCCCAAGGCCACGGCCGGCAAGAGCGGCCTCGAGGCACTGCGCGAAGTTTTCGAGGGCCGGCTTCCGCCGCCGCCGATCGCCGAAACGATGGGCTTCACGGGCGTGCACGTCGAAGAGGGCAAAGCCATCTTCGAGGGCGAGCCGGCGGAGTACCTGTACAACCCGATCGGTGTCGTCCACGGCGGGTTCGCGATGGCGCTCCTAGATTCGGCGATGGGATGCGCCGTCCACTCGACGATGAAGGTGGGCGAGCGCTACACCACGCTCGAGGTGAAGACGAACTTCGTCCGCCCCATCACGCTCGACACGGGACGCGTCCGCTGCGAAGGCACGGTGATCCATCGGGGAGGAACCATCGCGACGGCCGAGGGCAAGCTGCTCGCTGTGAGCACAGGCAAGCTTCTGGCGCATGGGACAACGACATGCCTCATCGTTCCAGCGCAATGACGCGAAAGATCCGGATCGTCGACGTCTTCACCGAAAAACCGCTCTCGGGCAACCAGCTTGCCGTCGTCCTGGACGCCAAGGGCATGCCGATCAAGCTCATGCAGCGAATCGCGCGCGAGATGAACTTCTCCGAGACCACCTTCGTGCTCCCGCCAAAGGATCCCGCCAATGCCGCCAGGGTCCGGATCTTCACTCCTCACAAGGAAATGCCGTTCGCGGGCCATCCCACGATTGGGACCGCGTGGGTGCTCGCCGACGAAGGGTTGGTGCCTAAAGACGCGAAGGGGTTCGCGCTCGAGGAGAACGTGGGTCTCGTACCGGTGCGGCGGGATGCCTCGATGTTCTGGATGACCCATCCACCGTTGACATTCGGCGAGGTGTTTCCGCACGCGCAGGTCGCCAAGGCGATCGGCGTCGGTGAGTCCGACATCGTTGGCAACGTCCCCGCCCAGATCGTCAGCACAGGCATCCCATTCCTGTTCGTGGCTCTCCGAGACGCGGCGGCGGTCGACGCGGCCGAGATCGACGCGGCGGCTTTTGGGTCGGTGCCGGGGAAGAACGCACTGGCGGTCTTCCTGTTCGCGGGCGTGGGCGGAGATCGCCTATACAGCCGCTGCCTTGGGCTGGATATCGCGGAGGATCCGGCGACCGGGTCGGCGAGCGGGCCGCTCGGCGCGTACGCGGTCAAGTACGGCCTCGTCGAGCGGGCGCCGAAGGTCGAGATCGTCAGCGAGCAGGGCACCAAGATGGGCCGCCAGAGCTTCGTCCACATCGAGCTGGCGTACGACGACGATGACGCCGACATCCCGAGCCGCATCGAGGTGGGCGGCTCGGTGATGCCGGTGCTGAGCGGTTCCTTGTCGGACTTCGCGAAATGATCGTCGACAGCTACCGGTTCCTGCCGCGATCCTTCCGTCCTTTCTATGAGGGACGCGGTCCGTTCCCAGGCGAAGAATCACCGGTGTGGGCGCCGTTCGAGAAGCGGCTCTCCGCGTCGCGCATCGCGCTGCTGACGTCAGCAGGCGTTTACATGAAAGAGAGCCAGCCGACGTTCGACCTCGAGCGCGAGGACGCAAATCCCGAGTGGGGCGACCCGACGTGGCGCGTGATCCCCGCGACGGCCAGGCCCGAAGACTTCGCCTTCGCGCACCTGCACATCAACCCCGAGGACATGCTCGCCGACCCCGAGATCGCTCTGCCGCTGCGCGGCCTCGCCGAGCTGGTCGATGAAGGCGTCGTCGGCGGTTCGGTTGTCGACCACGTCGCGGTGATGGGCTACCAGGACCGCGGTCTGGAGGACTGGGGTCACACGACTGCACCGGAGATCGCCGCGCATCTGCGCGAGCAGGGCGCGGACGCCCTCATCCTCGCGCCAGCTTGACCCGACTGTTGCTCGAACGTGCCCGTGCTGGCACGCTGGATTGAGGCGGCCGGAATCCCGACGGTGGTCGTGACGATGATGCCGGCGGTCGCTGAGGAGCGGCGAACGCCGCGAATCGTCGGCGTGGAGTTCCCATACGGCCACGCCTTCGGCATGCCGCACGACAAGGCCATGCAGCGACGCGTCCTCGAGCTGGCGCTGCGCGTGCTGGCCGGTGCAGCGTCGAGCGGGACGCGCGTCGACTTCGATACGGAGTGGCCGGTGCCGCTGCGCGAGGCCTACAAGTCGTGGCAGCCGAAGGTGCCGAGCCCGATCGTCAGGAAGCTTTTGGAGGCGCGAGCCCAGGCGAGCACCTAGCCTCCTGCCAGGCGCCGTTCTGCTCGAGCAGTTTGCGCAGCGAGTGACGTAGCTCCGTCACCTCGCTCTCGGTCAGGTGGTCGCCGAAGGTTTCCTGGAGGATGACCCGAAAGGCCTCATCCGCCTCGGCCAGCACCTTGCGACCGCGGTCGGTCAGCTGGACCCTGACGATCCGCCGGTTCTCACGCGGCGTCTCGCGCACGATCAGCGCGTCCTTCTCCAGCCGGTCGGCGATGCGCGTGGTACCGCTCGGGCTGCCCACCAGCTGAGCCGCGATCTCGCTCATCTGGAGCGGGTGCTCGGAGGAGACCTGGAGCCGCATGAGCAGCTCAAACTCGGGCCAC